>JACPAH010000040.1 GCA_016180925.1 Candidatus Aenigmatarchaeota archaeon | reverse complement strand
CGGCCACAGTCTGGCGCATTTCTCCATCTCCCCGGAAAATTCACGGCCTTTCCATTCCTGTATGCCGCCGGAAAACTTTACCCCGCCGAGCTCCGGCTTCTGTATTATGCATTCTCTCTGCTCGATGAGATGCTGCAGCACCTGCTCGTTTTCTTCAGGCGCATACGTGCAGGTGCTGTAAACAAGGATGCCGCCTTCCTTCAGCATGTCAAAGCACCTGATTATCATGTTTTTCTGCAGCTTGGAGCATGAAATTATCTTCTTTTCCGACCAGTCTGCGCCGGAGATGCCTTCGCCTGAGCACGGGGCGTCCAGGAATATGGTGTCGAATCTGATTCCGCGCTCGAAATTAAGCACGTTTCTGCTGGTCACTATGCAGTTCATGACGCCGCAGCGTTCCAGGTTTCCTTTGAGCGCTTTCAGCCTGGAGAAGCTGGCGTCGTTAGCCACGAGGTTCCCCGAATTTCCCATCTCGTCCGCTATTTGGGTGGTTTTAGAGCCCGGGGCTGCGCAGGCATCAAGCACGATACTGCCTATTTCACCCCTTACGGCCGCGACCGGCAGCATGGATGACATGTCCTGTATGTAGATGTGCCCCATGAAATTTTCCAGGGTTTTGCTTGCCTCGCCGTCGTGCATGAAGGCCTTTTCGTACAGGACGTTTTCAGTCTTGAAGCCGTATGCAGAGAACCTTTCGACAACCCTTTCCACGCTGCATTTTATTGTGTTGACGCGGAAATACCTGTTTCTGCGGACCTCAAGCGGGCCTTCCGATATGCGTTCATAATATGCTTATTTGCTTCACATATGCTCAAAAAGCGAAGCTTTTTGGCATCTCGGAAGACTTTGTCTTCCGCAGATAGTGCCCAAGAAAACTAATATCCTAAATGTTTCCTTGGAGCACTATAACTTTATGGCGGATTTCGACATGCAAATCCGCTTCATCGATGCAGCGGATTTCAAACTCCGAACATAGCCCTCAAATCCTCTGAAGGCTGCCACGGCGGCACGAACGTGAGTTCAAGCTCTACATCCTTGACGCCTTCCAGGGCCTTCACTTTCTGCTTGACCTCCTCGAGAAGCTGCGGGCCGTAGGGGCATGCCGGAGTGGTAAGCGTCATCTTTATGTGGACATTGCCGTCATCGACCCTTATCTCGTAGATGAGTTCCAGGATTATTATGTCCATGTGCAGTTCCGGGTCTTCCACCAATTTAAGCGCGTTTCTCACGTCTTCTATTGTGGCCATAAGAATATAGAATCATTAATCTATTTAATTTGAACACGGAGAGTTGAAAAAATGTTCGTTTTCGGCCATGTTGGTATATCTATAGCCATTATGCATTTCTTGAGAAGCAGAGTAAAGAACATTGATTACAGGCTCCTGCTGCTGGGTTCGATGCTTCCTGATATCATAGACAAGCCGCTGGGGCTTGTCGTCCTGAAGGACATCCTGTATAGCGGGCGCCTCGTAGCCCATACGCTTCTTTTCGCTTCTCTGCTCACGCTCCTGGCTTTCGGCAGGAAAAGCATGAAGCTGAAGCTCCTGTCTGTGGGCATATGGCTTCACCTATTGTTTGACATGATGTTTCTGTATCCACGGACGCTCCTGTGGCCCGGTTTAGGGAATTTCATGCCGCTTGACTACCATGCGGACTTCATGGCGCAGCTCGTCTCAAATCCGTATGTTTATGTCCCGGAGATTGTAGGGTTCATGTTTCTCCTGTACGTTTTCTTCAGGCACGGCCTTTACAGGAAAGCCAATCTTCTAGGTTTTTTAAGGACAGGCAAATTAGAATAGTCATGGGTTCGTAGTCTAGTGGCTATCTGCAAAGACCAAAGGTCTTTGAGATCTTGGCTTGCAAAAGCAAACCACAGATGACGTCTGCTTAGAGAATCTCGCAGTAGACGTGCAGACGAAGTGACTTTTCATCATTTCGGCATAAAAGGCCGGCGGTTCGAATCCGCCCGAACCCATTTTAAATCTGTAATGCTGTAAACATTAAAAAGAGCATCCGTAATCTAGTGGTAGCATTTGGCCGCTAAAGGATTTCAGCTTCCCAAACCTGCAGAGAACGAAGGTTCTCTGAGGTCTCAAAGGAATTTAATTCCTTTGCAGATGCCCTACGTTCTTCGAACGTATCGCATCCCATGTTACGGCAATAGCTGACAACGCGGGTTCGAAAGCGTATGAAGCGCAAGGCGCTTCTGGCCGAATTTCCCGCCGGATGCATTGATAAGCTTTTTTCCTAAATTAGGTCAATGGGAATAGGCAGCTATGCAAGATTCGCCCTGGGAATTATCCTTTCCCTAGAGATAATAAGGTCTTTTCTTACAGATGGCAGGGTATCTTCTCTTGCGCTTGTCTTGTCAGTGATTTTCATAATCATGGCGCTTCTGTTTTTCGTCAAAAGAATATGATATAAAGATTTCTGTCAAACTTTCTTCATGAAAGCCACGGCAGTCGCGAATGCCAACATAGCCCTGTCGAAATACTGGGGAAAGCGCAATTCCAGCCTCATCCTCCCATTCAACGGCAGTATTTCTATGACGTGCGACGGCATGCATACGAAGACGACGGTTGAGTTCTCACCGAAATACCATTCCGACACGGTCACGATAAACGACGAGGAGCTGAAGAAGGACGAGAAGGACATTATTGGCCATATCGAAAGGGTGCGAAAGCTTGCCGGCATAAAGGAGCATGCAAGAATAGTTTCGGAAAGCAACTTTCCAGTTGCAGCCGGCTTGGCCAGCAGCGCCTCCGGATTTGCGGCGCTGACGCTTGCTGCAACAAAGGCGGCAGGTCTAGACATGAATGAGCGCGATTTAACGATTCTGACGCGCC
>JACPAH010000041.1 GCA_016180925.1 Candidatus Aenigmatarchaeota archaeon | reverse complement strand
CGTGCCCTGGGACGTCACGACGGGCGAGACGCTTGTCAGCGCCAGCTACCAGGACGGCAAAGCTGTCGTGACGGCAAGCGGCACGTACATATGGACGACGGGATACATATGGAACCCGAGGGCGAGGCAGTGGCGCCAGTTCACTTTCCCCCACAACACGGAATATCCCGGATGGTCGTCGAACGAGGCGATAGCTGAAATATCCGTCGCGCCGGGCGAGCTCCTTTCAGGCGACAACTATGTCCTTGCGTACACCTGCCAGTGGAAGAACGGGAGGTGGTACTGCGGCTGCCTTAATGCGCAGAGCGGCGCCGACGGCGCATTGCTTTCGTGCGGGAGGTGGCAGCTGCAGACGTTCACAAAAGCGCCTGACAGGTCGTGCTTTGATTTCAAGACGAGTTCGCAATGCAACGCCAACAGAAATCTCGGCAGCAATGTCGAATGCGAATGGACCGAGTTTCCTTCAAGGGCGCCGGTCTGCGTCGCCTACTCGGGCTCGTGCTCGGATTTGGGTGAAAATGACTGCAAAAATTCTCAGTACCAAGTGTTCTTGGGAAAATAATAAATGCATAAATGTTGAGTACAGGTCCGTCAGGCGAACTTCAGAATCATCTCAAAACACAATGTCAGGATTCGTTACGGGAATGACCGTTGATGATGCGGATACCTCTTACTGCCCGGGTTTCCTGAGGGATTTCACCATGGTTGGTTTATACAGCAGGGAATGGAGAGAGGAATGCCCGGAGGGATGCGTTGCTTATGGAGGGGTAAGCTCCCCGTTGTACTGTACATTCCCGGGAAGATATTATACTAAGGGAGATGTAGCAGCTATACGATCGCAGTATACGTACAGTGATAGCACCAACAGGTGTGCGTTCAGTTATTGTGAGTGCATTTCCGGCGGCAGTGACAATGCTAACTGCAACCGATTCCACAGCAGAACAAGCAGTGGCGGATATTACAGGACGGCAGGCGAATCCAACGGCTGCGTATGGCAGGGAGAATCTGCCGGCGGATTTTGCATCGCTTCGGAAAGCGCGAACACACGAGCCGGAAGGTCGTCAGTGGCGAGGGAAGGAAGGGTGTGCGAAATGGAAGGAACCCTCCAGATGCAGGGAAACACGTGCTTCGTATGTGCAGGGACAGAGGGATGGACAAAGATAGACGAAAAGACTGACATTGCCGAATTCACGATTTGCGAGACCCACCAGACAGGCAGGCTCCAGAGGGATATGACGACCGCTTTAGTTGATAAGGCAGAATTCGAGAGGCATAACCCGCAGCCCGGCAGCCGGGATCCGCAGCTATCGGAGCTCTACAGGCAGGAAATCATCAAAAATACTTATAGGGACGATGCGAATTACCAGCGGGAAGCCAGAGAAAGGGTTGAAGATGCTCTGGCAGAAAGCGGCGATGAGAGGGAATCTTTCAATGTCCCCAGTCCGGATAACATCGATCCGGAATTCGGGCTGCTTGTGGAGGAGACAGCACTGAGAGAAGATGCAGGAACCCTGTCGGCAGGGACCAGAAAAAAATTTCATGAATGGCTGAATTCAAATATAGCATTCTTCTCCTCCTCCATTTTTTATAGATACGACCCTTCTGAACGTAAAGTTTCATTCTTTTCAGCTGGTGCAAGAGACTGTCCTGAGGAGAATATAAGAGTTGTTCCAAACGAAATTATAAGAGCCGACGGCACTTATGTACGGACGGACGACACTAAAGTTTGTTTGCTTGATATAGAACTAAGAAATCCTTCAGGAGTAATAGATGATTCTCTGCTTTCAAGAACGGCCTTCACCCTTGATGAAATAACCGAAATGATATCAGAAATCAGAAGAAAGGAAGGATCTTTTGGGATCATCCCTGAAACGGACTCTATACCAGAAAATCAGTTTCTTGAAGTGGGCCTTCGGGAGCTCAGGCAATTCAAGGTTCTTCTTGACAGGGGAGTTCTTAGTGATGCGACCGTGGTATCTACTGAAGGAGAAAGGCTTGATGTAAGCAAACTCCCGGCAATGAGAAGTTATTTCCAGGCCGCAGACTATGTGAGAAACAGCGACATGACTACAACCGAAAAGATGAACGTAATTTATCCTATCATCCATAGCATGGCAAACAATGAATATGATTCTGAAAGATTTGAGGATGAAAACCCCGAAACATTCACTTATATGTGGTCCGAGATGATATTGCCACAGGAAACAGTGGCCGGGATATGCCGCGATAAGGCTGTTTTATATGCAACGCTTCTTAGATATGCCGGAATTGATGCTCAAATTCAAGCAGGATATATTCCTTTTGCTGTCAAAAACCCCGTCGATTTAACAATCGGTGACTTAAAACTAGCGAAATTAAACCCTGGGGCACACGCATGGATAAAAATCAACACACCCGAATGCAGTTTTGAAATAGACCCCACATGGTACAATGATACTAGTTCATATGTCCCTGTTCACAGAGTAACGGATGAATGTGAAGAATGAAACAATATGGCAGAGGAAAGAGAGAAATAAACAGGCAGATTGCATTTGCGGAAGAACGGGCTAGAGAAGACAGCTAAAATTTTCCTCTTAAATCTTTATATACCGCCTTTACGAATTATAATTACGGAATAATTACGATGTGTGGCAAAGAAAAAATCCGCACGGAGAAGAAGGCATCCGCATGCGCCTTCCTACGTAACCAAGAACGAGCTCTTCCTCAACAAGCATGACGAGGAAAAAGTCCTGCTCTTTGCGTCAGGCATACTGTTCGGCGCCGGGCTTTTCTCTTCCCTGCTGAACTTGTTCTGGTTCACCGGCATATCCTTCCTCGTGCTCGCGATAATACTCCTCTTCGTAGAGCAGAGGCAGTAGAATTATTCTGTCAGATTCTTATTCCATACCTGGCCTTCGGCAGGCGCTCCTCTATGCGCAGAAGACGGTTGTACTTGGCAGTGCGCTCTCCGCGGCACGGCGCCCCCGACTTTATCATGCCGCATCCCATTCCCACTGCAAGGTCCGATATGAATGTGTCTTCCGTGTCGCCGCCCCTGTGCGAGACCATGACGCGCCACCCGCCCTTCTTCGCGAGCTTCGCGGCGCCAAGCGCCTCGCTTACCGTCCCGATCTGGTTCACTTTCATGAGAAGGCAGTTGCATGACTTCCTCTCGATAGCCTTCCTTATACGCTCTGAGTTTGTGACGGTCAGGTCGTCGCCGACAACCTGGATGCGCGACGACGACAGAAGCTCCGCATAAGACTCGAAATCATCTTCGTGGAACGGGTCCTCGATGCTTGCTACCGGATATGTTGCGACAAGAGATTTGTAATAATCAGCCATTTCGCCGGCGTCAAGGCTCTTGCCGTCCATATAATAGCTTCCGTCTGAAAAAAATTCCGACGCGGCCGCGTCCAGCGCTATCTTTACTTTGTGCCC
>JACPAH010000001.1 GCA_016180925.1 Candidatus Aenigmatarchaeota archaeon | reverse complement strand
CATGCTGACGTCGTCGTGGGCACGCCCGGCCGCATCCTCGACCACATGAGGCGCGGCAACATAAACTACTCCGGCCTGAAGATGCTCGTTTTTGACGAGGCCGACAGGATGCTTGACATGGGATTCATAGACGACATCAAGCTGATAGTCAGCCAGATGCCGAGGAAGAGGCAGACGATGATGTTTTCGGCCACGATACCTGACGAACTGATGTATATAGTGAAGAACTATATGATAAATCCGGTGCGCGTCAGGGCCCAGGCCCATGTCTCGAAGCACAAACTCAGGCAGGTATATTATGACGTGAAGCAGGAGTACAAGATGTCGCTTCTTGTGCACCTGATGAAGAAGGAGAAGCCGACGCTCGCGATAGTGTTCTGCGCCACCCGCGGCATAACGGACATCGTCGCTTCCGCCCTCGAGCAGAACGGAATCGAGGCAAAAGCGATTCACGGCGGCCACACGCAGAGCAGGAGAAACGCCATAATGGAAGGGTTTCATTCCGGCAAAGTGCATGTCCTCGTGGCGACCGACGTCGCGGCCCGAGGTCTTGACATAAAGAACGTCACTCACATATTCAACTACGACTGCCCGAACGGTCCCGAGGACTACATCCACAGGATAGGGCGCACGGCCCGCATCGGCGCCGAGGGAAAGGCTATCACCCTTCTTTCCAACAGGGACCACGAAGTTTTCCGCAAGATAATAGGGAAGCAGGAGATAGAGAAAGGCTTACAGGAGAAGTTCCCGGTGATAAAGTTCAGGATGCCTGAAAGAAGCAGCAGGTTCGGCAACCGCATGGGTTTCAGGAGAAGAAGGTTCTAGCAGTGTATGCGTAATTCTTCCGGAATTGGAAATTTTTATGCCCAGAAATAAAAAGGTTCGTCGGCATAATTTGTTATGCCCCTGAATTCTGCCGAAAGATTTCTGTTTGAGCAGAGCCTTCATCATCCCCTGCTGTTCAGGCACCTCGTCAGGCCCGGGCTTTACAGGAGGAGCGAAGGAGACCCTGAAAGGGTGCACGATTACGTGCTTGGCATGCTGAATGACCCGGATGCTGTTGAAGTTCTGAGAAGTAACAGTTATATTTTTGATTCTCCGTGGCTGGAAATCTCCCTGAACGGCCAGAGAGTACGGGCCATGGGAACGGCTGCCGGGCTCGACAAGGACGGCGATGCACTCAAGCCGCTTTCCCTCGTATACGGGTTTCAGGAGCCCGGGACAGTAATCGTTTCCCAAAGAAGGGGGAATGACAGGCCGACGGTCGCTGTCGGGAATGCAGATGACTTGTACAATGCCCAGGGCTTTCCGAGCGAAGGCATGAATTACTTTCTTTCACAAATAAGATATTTCAGGAAAACAATGCCTGATTATCCGATATATGTTAGCGAATGCGGCCTCCCATTGTCGGAGGAAAATGCCGTGGAAACCGCACTGGCGCAAATGAAAGTTCTGTTGACGGAGCTGGACCCATACGTTCAGGGACATGTATGGAACCCGTTTTCGCCGAATACGGACGCCCTGAAGCTTCTAAGGACTCCGGAAGCCTTCAGGGAGCATGCAGGGCTCATGGCGAGGCACGCTCCAGACAAGCTGAGGCTTGTCAAGATGGGGCCTTACGAGGGAGACGGAATGGAGCAGCATCTAAGATTGACGGAAGCGTTCCTTGACGGCGGCGGCCACGGCATAGTCGGGCCCAATACCAAAATGGTCCCGAAGGAACAGGTGCCTTCAAAAAGATGGGGGTATAAATCTGCAGGCAGGAGCGGCGCGCCCCTGAAGCCTTACAGGCTGCGCATGACAGCGGACACGCATCAGGTATTTCCTGAAGCCGTAATCTTCGCCTGCGGCGGCATATTCGACGGCGACGACGCTTACGAAACCTTCAAACTTGGCGCGACCGCGCTGGAAAGCTACACACCCGAGACTTTCTACGGCCCCGGGCTTGTCGCAAGGAAGCAGGAAAGGGTTGTCGACAGACTCATGGCGGACCGTTACGACGACCTGGAGCAGCTTCAGGAAGAAGTGAGGAACGGAAGAAAACTGCTTTGCGACAGATGAGGTGCCTGGATGATAGTTGAAGGAAGGCTGATAAGCCACGAAGGCGAGAGGTTCGGCCAGGTGGGGATAAATCCCGATACAGGCCTTATAGAGGATGTCGGGGAGTATCTTGGAACACCTGACATCAGGTTCTATGAGCAGCTGGTGTTTCCCGGGTTCGTTGACCTTCACATCCATGCAAGGGAGGATGCGGGCAGAAAGAAGGTCCACAAGGAAACATTCCACACGATGTCGGAGGCCGCCATAAACGGCGGTGTTGTGCTTGCGGGTGATATGCCAAACAATGACGTGCCTCCGGTTGATGACGAAAGCTATGAGGCCAAGGAGGGGCTGGCGAAAGCGTCTCTGGTGGATGTATTCCTGTATGCAGGCATAGGTCCCGGCACACGCCCTCTCAGAAGAGAAGTCCCTTACAAGGCCTATATTGGCGCTGTATCGAGAGGCGGCCCCAACCCGTATGTGGAGAGGCTGGATTTACACACAAGGGATGATGTCGAGGAAGCCGTGAGTCATTACGGACATCGGAATGTCAGTTATCACTGCGAAGATTCGGATGTCTTGGCGCGTTCGGCAGCTCAGATGACTCACGAGCAAAGGAGGCCGCGCGAGGCCGAAGTCATGGCCACTGATTTCGCGCTGTATCTCATACGGAAATACAGGCAGCACGGAAAATTATGCCATTTCTCCATTGGAACGCACATGGACAGAATACGCAGGGCAAGAGAGCGATATGTTGATGTGGTTCTCGAAGCGACACCCCACCATCTTTATTTTGATACATCGATGCTCATGGATAAAAACAGGCTGTGGCTCCAGGTGAATTCACCGTTGAGGAGCCCGGACGACAGGGAGGCCCTCATAGAAGGCCTGCGGTATGGGGACATTGACTACCTTGCAACTGACCACGCGCCGCACACGCGGGACGAGAAATTGAAAGGCATTTCAGGTATTCCACATCTTGACACCTACGGGGCTTTCACGACATGGCTCATGAGAGAGCATTGTTACACTCCGCAGGACATAGCAAGGGTCTGCTCGTATAATCCCGGGCTGTTTGCCGGGCATTTCATGCCGGTTAAATATGGAAGGATTGAGCCCGGATATGCAGGCTCCCTCACGGTTATCGACATGTCTGCCCCTTACATGGTCACCAGGGAAAACTTGAAAACGAAATGCGGATGGTCGCCGTTCGAAGGCATGACTTTTCCAGGAAGCGTCTCCTGCACTATAGTGCGCGGAAAAGTGTATAGACACTATACTCAAAGACATTAATTTTTGTACAAATAATGTCTTTGGTATATCTGAATGACATTATTATAATGTTCAATAAATTATGTCATTCAGTATAGAACCTCTTCTCGTCGGCGTCGAGGTTGTCGAAGTAGGTCCTGACCTGCCTGCAGTGGAGCTTTATCTGCTCCGCGAGCCACTGCTTTTTTTCAGGGGTGTCAGGCTCAAGATGCCTCATGCTGTTGTTGAACTTGTCCTTTTCCTCGCGGCTCTTCGTCCCCCCGAGCCACCCGGCCATCTTCTCATCCGTCTGGAGCTCCTTCAGTTTCTGGGCGAAGGCCTCGTGGTTCACGCCGAAGAACTGGAGAACTTTTTGGTCGAGGGGGCAGTTGTAGTGGTATTCTCCAAGCGTCCCTCCGTTAAAGGCCCTGGCCTTGTCTATCGTTCGCGGCAGCATGACGACTCCGGCCAGCATGTCGTATGGGCTTCTCGGGAAATTCTTGGCAAGGTCCATATAATCAGCTCAAAATGAATTTTTATAGTATCAGGTTAAAAACTTTAAATAGAGTTGAAAGAGAACCTTAACTAGGAGATGCTTATGCATTTTGATGTTGTGATAACAAAAGAAGATGATATTTATTCCTCATGGTGCCCTCAATTGGATATAGCGAGCTCAGGCAAAACCATCGAAGAGGCTAAAAACAACCTGCAAGAGGCAATAGAATTATACCTGGAAGACGAAGATGTGGTCATTTCAAAAAACGACACTTCCCTTACGCTTACTTCTGTAGAGGTCAGCAAGAATGCCAGGACTGCCCGTTCTTTCAGGGCGTGAAATCATAAAAATCCTTTCGAAACGGTGAATAGAAATGTTCGATTATGAATATTTCGGCAGCGGGAGCTACGGCGCGCTCGCGAACATGGCCCTCGAGGAGTATTTCCTTCGCATGCCCATGAAGGCGACTTTCAGGCTTTACAGCTTCCCGAGGGACGCGACGATACTCGGCTATGCCCAGGCGACCGATGCCATAAAGAATCGCGACAGTGAAATTGCGCGCCGCATCTCGGGCGGCTCCCACGTCCAGACAGGTCCGAACATACTTGCGTATTCCGTTGCCGTGCCACGTGACGGCACTTTCAGGACATACGAGGACATGCGCGCTTATTACGCGGAAAAGGTGGCCCTGGCGCTCGAAAGCTTGGGAGTAGAAAATGTAGACGTCGACAACAGGGCGTCTACAGTTAACGTTGACGGAAGGGTGATAGCAAGCCATGCCATGGTCTGGGGCGTTGAGCGCGCCCTGCTCCATGGCTTGGTCATAATAAGCCCGTACGACGTGGACAGGATGTCGGAAAGGCTCCATCTCGGTGAGAGGAGGATAGGCTCGGGCGTCTACACCGAATACGCCGCCTTGAAGAATATGCCTGTTGTATCGAGGCTTCTTGACGACGTGGCACCCGGACGGCCGGAGAGCGAAAGGATGGAAGTGCTGAAGGAAGCCGCAGGCGACGCCCTGCTGAGGCATTTCACCGAAGGCAGGTATGAAAGGATGGAAATAGGTGGCGTTGTCATGGCTGAATCCGAGAGGCTTGTCATGAAGAAGTTCGGCCGCGATGTCTGGCTTGATATGAAGAAGCCGCCGTTCACTCGCGACGAGATAGAGGAGATACCGGGCGAGCAGCTTGACGGTCCCCTGAAGAACGGCCTCGGCTACTGCATGTATTCACAGGTGCCGGACAGCAAGTTCAAGAGGATGGCACGGCCTGAAGATAAATGATTTTCAGGTTTTCTTAAGTTTATCGTACACCCTACTGAAATGGAAACTTTGTACCGACTGCTCCCTGGCAAGACCAGGCGTGAACTTCAGAAGCTTGACGAGGAAGGAGCCGTCGGTGAAGTGAAAAACGTGGCCGGCCTCAGTCTGGTCGAGCGCCGGGACTACCATTCGGACCATGAGTCAGGATATGAATGCTGGGAGTATGTCTTTGACAGGTCCAATGCGAGAAAAATGGGGATGAGAAGCAGGGAGTATCTCAAGAGGGAAGTGCTGCTAAGGCCGTGTGTGGAGCCCCGGGATGACAGCATAATCGCTTATCTGGGAGACGATTTTGCGCCCTGGGGAGGAAGGATGTGGAGGGTGCCTACGCACGCCGGGAGAGTGGTTGAAGTCGTCGGGGACGACATAAAAGTGAGGTCGAAATTCGGCAACGGCGACGTCTTTGAGCATCCGGTCAATTTTGTACCGGCATCTTACGGCGAATACGCGAAATTCGTTTATATAGAGGGGCTTTTCGACGGCTACTGAAGGAATCTTCTTAAGCCTCGGAGTCAAATCTTCAGAATGGCTTTCGGGAAGAAGGACGCGCTCGAAATACTGGCGGCATTTGCCGTTGCGTGGCTTTTCTATCAGGGGCTTTCAGTGATTACAGGGACGGGCATGCCGATAGTCTCCGTGGTCTCCGACTCGATGCTCCATACGCAGCCTTTCGGCGGGTGGTGGGATTCGCGCGGCGCTTATTATTCAGGCATCGGAATAGCTGAAGACGAGTTCGCCGGATTTCCGGCGGCAGGCGGCCTCCGCTGCGGCGACCTTTTGTTCGTTGTGAAGGACGACAGCCCAGATATCGGGGATATAGTGATATACTCAAGGCCCGGCACCGGATACACCATAGTTCACAGGATAACCGAGAAAACAGAGTCCGGCTACGTCACGAAGGGCGACAACAACGCCGGCCCTGACCAGCCCATATTTTCCTCCCAGCTCGAGGGAAGGATGGTATTTGCAATGCCGCTCCTGGGCTCGCCGCGCCTCATACTGTATTACATGGAAGGCCTGATTACCGGGCGGCCGCTGAACCTTGGCGGAAGCTGCTCGCTTCTCCTGTAAGAATGATTTATTCACGCTCGTACAGTTCTTCACACAGTTCTTCGCTATCACTATCTTTCTCAGGGTCGCCAAATATAGAAGGATTAAGCTTGTCTTCGAACAATTCTGGCATCCTGTCTCTGAGGTATTCCCTGCCTTCTGATAACCTTCTGCGGAGTTCTTTTATGAAATCTTTGAATGCGGGATTATCGTACGTTTTGCCGTTCACCACGAAGTATGGAGTCGTTACGTCCATAACCAAGGGCCTTACAGGCCTGAGGCCGTTGGCGTACATGGTGTTGCCGCTCTCGACGACTTCTACAATTCCGTCCACATCGCGGGCCAAAGCATACGATTCGGTCTTTCCTGTGGTTGGTAATATATCAAAATTTGACATTTTTGCAAGATGTCTCATCGCAAGCTTGGCTAAAGCGGGATATTCTGATGCTATAGTTATGCGGGAGCCGTGGACAGGTATTCTTAGACTCGTCTTCACGTCTTTCACGTTTCTTATGTCAAGTTCCTCCATGAATGCAAAAACCAGATGCGCCGGCCTGTATTCAAGGTTTTCTATGGGATATATGCCCCTGTCCTTGAGTTCTCTCCTGAACCATTTTTCTTCAACAGCCGCGCTGTCTTCCGCAGGCCCGCGCAAGGAAAACCTTCTGCGAACTGACGGCTTTTCATAAATGTCAAGACCCAGCCTGTCGGTCAGCAAATCCTTTCCTGTTATTCCTAATCCATATCTTGTGACATCGCCCGGAACATCCTGGGCGGCTCTTATGGAAAGTATGAGTCTTGATATATCACCTGTAGGGTATTTGAGGCCTTTCAACTCATCGCTGCTAACGCTCAGAACATATGATTTTCCGTTGCCATCACCTTCGGGGGTGCCAATGTCTTGTTCTCTTCGATTTAGCATTCCATAGGGAAGTCCTGTATACTTCCACAACTCTTCCCCGCCGCCTACCGCCTCGCCTTCGGCCTTGAACAGATGTCCGTAAGGCAGCGAAACTTTCAGGCAACCTTCATCTTCTCTGTATCCGTTTCCGTTCTTACACGGTTCTGTCATAAATTTCATCTCTTGAGGCTTTCAGATTCCCCGGAAAGCCTTTAAGCCTTTCCTTTTGTCACTTCCTCTCAAATTCTATCTTCCTGATGACGTCAAGCTTCGAGATGTCGGACTCGAATTTCTTCGGGTTCTTGCAGTCCGAGAGGTCCACTATCGCGGACCATTCTGCCGTCTTCCCCCTTTCTATCGTCCTCGACATGCTCATGAGTATGTCGACGTTGTTCCTGGCTATGGCCGTCATTATTTTTGACAGCGAGCCGTGCACATCGCTCATGATTACCCTTACCTGCGCCGTGTTTCCGTTTATCAGGGGGAATATCCTCAGCTCCCTCTTCTCGTTGTTGACTATTATCAGCTCGGTGCCCTCCTTCAGGCCTATGTAGTCCCTTATATGGAATGGCACTATAATCCTTCCCTTGGAATCAAGCTTCACGACGTTGAAATTTTTCACGGCTTTCACCCCACTAATGTCCCACAGGATAACACTAAAGTCCCACAAAAAATATATAAAGCTAACTTGTCATAATGGATTTCCTTTGATTATCCCATCTGATGGGAATTTTGCTGCATGGGGGGATGATGGCCTGATATTCGCGCCGTTTTTTTGGCCGGGTTTTACTTAATTCAAGTGAGTTTATATAATCATCTTTTCATAAGGTGTGAAGAACAGAGGGTTTTAAAATGACGGCATCTGGTCTGTATTTCTGCGATAAATGCGGCTCGATACTCGTTCCGGAAAAGAAGGGAAAAAGCCTCGTGCTCAAGTGCAGAAAGTGCAAATTCACTAGGAGGAAGGACGCGAGGAACGTCAGGCTCATGGAGGAGAAAAAGAAAAAGCCCTCCGTGCCTATAATAGAAAAGGACAATGTGCCGCTTCCTATAACAGAGAGGGAATGCGAGAAATGCGGCAACAAGAAGGCTTATTACTGGCTCCAGCAGACCCGGGACGCCGACGAGCCCCCGACCCAGTTCTTCAAGTGCACGAACATGAGATGCAAGAACGTCTGGCGGGAATACAAATAAATTTATTCCTTCCACCAGAAGATGTCTTCATTTTCCAGTATATCAAAAAGCTTCCTGGCGGACTCTGTTTTGAGATTTTTCTTCTTGCCTAGAAACCATATTTTCATTATTTCTATACCCTGCTGGGAATATTCCTTTGCCTCTACAAGCGCCTCGAGCATGTTGGCGTCATGGACTATTTTTGCCTCCTTACTCTCGCCTTTCAAGAACTCGTCGAATGCTTCCTGAAGCTCGGCGGAGCCTTTGATGCCGCGCAGCTGCTTTTCAAGAACTTCCGGCTGCTTCTCCTTGACGGAATAGAAATTTTCCTGCACGAACGTCTGGTTGAGGAGACGGGCTTCGGGGAAATCGTGGACAAGGCACATCTTCAGCACCTTTCCAGCGTCGGCTTTTTCCTCCTGGGCGATGAAGTATGCCAAGGCGGAAACGCGGAAGCTGTGCGCCGCAGCCGTCTCGTGGCTTGTTATACCGGCGTGGTAAGGCCCGGTTCTGGGCATCCTCGAAAGGACGCCAAGCTCGAACAGGAGCTTGAGAATGTCTTTCATCATGATTGAATGAAGCGGAAAATTTTCATTGCTTCTCGAGCTGCTTCTTCAATGAGCGGGCGTTCTCTGCCACCTTCTCCGCGGCCGCAATCACTGCCTTCTCCGGGTCCTTGCCCCTCATCAGGAGGGTGGGTTTGCCCAGGTACGGGTGGCCCGTGCTGTATGTGGACACGTCGACTCCCTTCTGGTTCCACACCTGCTCGTTTATCGCGTTGACTATGGTGGAATTGTCGCTTATCTCGGCTTTGAGCTTGCCCTTATCATTCTCTATAATCTTTATTTTGACCATTTTCATTCCTCCAGCAGAAGCTCTATATCATCGGCATTTATCATGGGTTTGGTGAACTGCATGTCGCTGATGCGGGGACATGCCGTGTTTACAAATGCATCGGCCTTTATGCCCAGCAGCTTCTCGTTTGTTATCTCATTCATAACTATGATGAAAGCTTTTTTATCCCTTTGTTCCAGCCTTTGCCTGACATAATCGGCCTTCGCGAGGAGCTCCTTCTGGCCCTTCTTGCTTGACACCAGTATGCCGAAGGTCGCGGCGTCCCTGGCCCTGAATATCCTGCCGTACCTTATTTTCTGGAACTTTTCCGCGTCGACATCCCCTATTTCCATGCGCTCAAGGTCGAGCTTGTACACCGGTTTTCCGCTGAGCGCAAGCGGATGGAACTCGCCGCTCCCCACGAAGAGGAAGGCGTCCACCATTTCCTTTATCTTGTCGGCGTTGGCTGTCCAGCAGCCGAGCATCTGGCCTCCTATTATCGCCTCTTTTCCTGCTCCCTCGAGCATGGATTTTATGTCGGACAGCAGCTCCATGTGCTGTATCGACGTGAGGATGCCTATGCGCTTTTCTTTTATCCCGGAAAAGTCTGTTTTGACCTGTATTCTCTCCGGCCATATATAATATAATACAGGAACATCGGTTTCGAAATCGACGTAGAACTTGCTGTGGCCTACATGCACGAGAAGCTCGCATCCGGTAGCTTTCGCCTCGGCATCGGCCAGGTCGCATGCACCGTAGGTCGGCTCGTTGGAAAGCAGGACTTCTATGCCGCTTTCCTGGAGAAATCTGCACATATCCGCGGCCTTCATCTTCAGGCCTTCCGGCAGCTGGAGCATAACGCGCCTGGCGTTGCGCTCCTTTATCTTCGCTGCAAGCTCCCCGTAATTGTTCATATGAGAAGTAAAGCGGGAATGCTTTTAAGCCAGTTGTGTGATTTGGAAATTACACTTCAAAGTTGTGTTGTGTATATATGATGCGGCTCATGCGGCGAGGCGTATGGAGTTCCTACAGGCCTGAAATTGTATTTTCTCATGGCGGTACTTACAGGAACAACAACGGTGTCAAGCCCCATTCTTTCGCTCATGTATTTGTGCACCTTTCCTATGTCGCCGCCAAAATGCACCCCGGCCACGTGCATGGGATGGCAGTTGCCGTCTCCTCTCAATATGACGTATGTAACTCCTCTATAGAACGGATTGCATCCCCTGTAAGTCACTGCTGTCCCATCAGGATTGCAATGAAGGTCCGGGTCTATTCGTCTTTGCTTTATTCTGACTTTTGACATGACTAATAAAATATAGAAATATCAGGTATTTATAGTGCTCAAAGAAAAGATTCAGGTATTACTTTTCTTTGGCACTATATGTGAATCCACAAAAACATATCGGGATTATTTTGTGGGTTCACTATAAAATGCAATCAAAAAAGAAAAAAATCTTTACGCTGACAGTTCCTGCTCGATTACCTGCTGGAATACGGCGTAAGGCTGTGCACCCACAAGCTGAATGCCGTTCACGAAGAACGTCGGTGTCCCGCTTACTCCAAGAGAACTGCCCTCATTGAAGTCCTTCTGCACCGCAGATGCGTACTTGCCCGAATCAATGCACGAGCTGAATGCCTGAGAGTCCAGGCCGAGCGTCGGCGCGTAGTCCTTCAGTTTGGTTACTCCCAGCTGGGCCCATTCGCTCTGCTTCTCGAAAAGCAGGTCGTGCATCTCCCAGTACTTGCCCTGCTCGCCGGCGCATCTTGCTGCTTCAGCCGCCTTCTGTGCCGTTGGATGCAGGCTGCTGAGCGGGTAGTCCTTGTACGCCAGCCTTACCTTGCCGGTGTCTATGTACTCCGTCTTGAGGAGTAGTTCAGTCTGCTCGTAGAAGCGGCTGCAGAACGGGCACTCGTAGTCGCTGAATTCTATTATGGTGACCTTTGCGTCGCTGCTTCCTATGGCAGGCGCATCCCCTACTTGTACATTGAACCTGGTCGGCGTCCCGTCGCCTGGGTCGCTGGGCAGGTTGTTGTTCCCGCCTGCGGCCACGTTTGCCGTGGGCGTCGTGAACTTGCCTATGCCGAATCCGGCTACAAGGAAGACGATTGCAACGAGAACAAGCGTCAGCGTCGATTTCTTTATTGTCACTGTCGATTCCGTTTTTTCCTCTGCCATTGTTATCAATAATCAAAAGCGCTTTTAAACCTAACATCGCAGTTTTTATGCTGAATTTCTATAATTATCATCATGAAGAGGTTCTGGGAAATAGACCTTCTCCGGGGAGTCTCCCTGGTTTTCATGGTCGCCTTCAACTATTCAGTGGCGCTGAAATACTTCGGCGTATTTTATATGGGTGATGGATGGGCATTTGAGTGGCTGTTTCCCCGCATCATAGCGTCGTTGTTCATCCTTCTGGCCGGCATTTCCCTGTGGCTCAGCTGGTCGAGGGCGCCTTCCGCGAGGAGGATTGCATTGCGCGGCGCCAGGATATTCGCATACGGCATGGCAGTCACGCTTGTCACATGGATATTTTTTCCGGCTTACATGATAACGTTCGGCATACTCCATCTCATAGGCGTCTCGATAATGCTTTCCATTCCGTTCCTCGCCAGAAGGAAGATGCTTCCTCTAGCCCTGCTCTTCATCCTCATGGGAGCATACCTTGGAATGCAGAACCTGCAGTTTTCGCCGGCGTTCTGGCTCGTGCCCCAAATATTCCAGACATTCGACTATTTCCCGCTGCTGCCGTGGTTCGGCGTGTTCCTGCTGGGAGTTTTCATCGGAAGTAACCTGTATGATAGCGCCAAGAGAAGATACGGCATCCGCGAGGCGCCTTCGGCTGCGAAGCCGTTCATGCTTCTCGGAAGGCGCTCGCTTTTCATCTACCTCATCCACCAGCCGGTCCTGCTGGCTTTGCTCTATTTCACGGGCTTTATCTGAACCTGTTGAGCCTGTAGGAGAACAGGTTCATGAGCAGGAGCGACAGAAGGAAGAAGTCGATGCGCGTATACACTGCAAGCGCGGTTGAAAGGACAGCGACTGCCGCGCCGAACGCTATTTGGCCCTTCTTGGCCGACGGCGTCGTCACAGGCTCTATAACCATAATAAGGGCGAAGAACAGTGCAGCGTAGTCAAGAAGGAACGCGCTGCCCCTGGCTGCCGACAGGATGTAGTAGAGCACGAGGAAAGCGGCGGCGTTGTAGTATCTCCTCGTCTTGTACACAGCTATTAATCCGAAAGGTATGACAAGGAAAGAAACGGCCCACCACGATGCGAAAGCGCCCAGGAAGGTCGCGATAAGGAGCCCTAGAGCCGCCGGGTTGAACACATTCCTGCCCCTGAATTTTATCACATGCTTCAGGATTATGGCTGCTGCAGGAATGACGGCGGCGAGGAGGATATTGGGCGCCATGAGGGCCGCTATTATGAGGCCTGTAATGAGGCCAAGCCACGGGAATTCCAATCTTTTCTGTCTGATTTTGTATATTACGGCATCAAGAACAACGGCAACGGCCGGCGCAATGATAATCTGGTAGAGCTTGCCGTCCGAAGGCGATATGACATACGAATATGCAAGAGTGATGACGAGGAACGCGGAAACCCAGTGTTCTGTCGTGATTTTATTCAGCGTCACTTGACCACCAAGGTTCCCTTCATGCTTTCATGGCCCGAACCGCACAGGACATTGCAGAAGAACGTGAATGTGCCCTTCTTGTCCGCCGTGAACTGCACCACGGCCTCCTTTCCGGGCTCGAGATATTGCGAAACGCCGAAGTCCGGCAGCGCAAACCCGTGGTCGACATCCACGCTCTTTATTTTCAGTATTACAACGTCTCCCTGGTCAACTTCTATGGTGCTAGGCTCGAATTCGAACTGCCGTGCCGTGATATCGAACTGCTTAGTGGCTATGGTCGCGGGAGAGCCGCCGACATTCACCGTGACGGTCTTGACCATGCCCTCGTAGGACGAATGGTCGCTCCTGTGGAGTTCCGCCCTTATGGTATGCACGCCCGGAGCCGCGTTAGAGAAAGCGAATGACGTCCCTGCTCCTCTCTGCTCGTTTGCCCCGTCGATGTACACATGGAAATGCCCTTCTCCTTCCTTCACCTCGGCCCCGGCCGGGACAAGCTTCATGTCGGTGGAAAGCTCCACGTTTACAGTGCTGCCCTGAATGCTCTGGCCGTCAGACGGCGATATTATAGAAAGCGTGTATGAAGGGAGTTGGGAAGTGCATCCTGCGATAAGTATCGGCAATACCATGAGAAGTGCATAGTTTTTCACGTTGATGACCCCGAAGAGTTAAGCTATATTTTGGGCAAATCCGTTTATAAATGTAACGCATAATTATTTTCAGGTGATTCTATGCACAACGTTTCCATATACACGACAACTACATGCCATTTCTGCAAGCTCGCGAAGGAGTTCTTCAAGCAGAACAGCGTGAAGTACAGGGAGATAAGCGTCGAGGATGACGAGAAGGCCCAGAAGGAGATGATAGAGAAGAGCGGCCAGATGGGCGTCCCCGTCATAGACATAGACGGCAAGATAATCGTCGGCTTCGATAGGGGAGCTATAAAGAAGGCGCTTGACTTGAAGTGAAGAACCTTTAAAAATGACTTCTAATAATAAATGAGTATGGAAAGAAGTCGCATGAATTGGCTAAAGGGGGGCTTAACAGGAATTGTCGTAAGCATTGTGTTGATTTTTCTTCATTCAATCATATTGGGCGGTTCTTCGTTGCGTCCGGGCGCCCCTCCTCCTCCGGCGGCGACTGGGTTGCCTCCCGCCCGCGGTATGACGGCGAGCCAAATCCCGAGATAGTAATGGAAGTTGCGCTTCCAAAGAAAGATCAGTAAATGATCTATTGGTCGGCCTTGACCCTCTCGTCCTTCCCGCTGGGATGGCACCTGGCGAAGTACCCGCAGGAGTCGGGGCAGTGCGTTGCCAGCCCTGGGTCCTTCCCTTCAAGTATTATGCGCATTTTCCTGTCCCTTTCCTCTATGAATTCCTTCCTGGCGGAGTCGTCTATGACGTAGAACCTCTTCTCTATGTACGGGACGCTCTTGCCCTCCATAAACTGGGGATATATTATACATCCCATGTTCGCGGGCTGCCTGAACTCGCTCTCGTAGGCCATCGCATATCCCGTGACCGTAAGCTTGTGGAAATGGCGGGGCTTCCCTGTCTTTATGTCCATTATGACGGCGTGGGGGACCTGCATGGCGTCCACTGAAAGCTGCCTGCTCAGCCCTATCCTGGAGCCGTCAAGCCTCTGCTCGACGTTTATCGGTATGGCCTTGGACACGAGGGCGTCGGTGTCTATCGTGGTGAATTTCGAAAGTACCATGTTGACCGATGCCGATATCTGGACGGCCTGGTAGTTCCACATCTTCCTCATGTTGTCCTTTATCTCGTTTATGTCGCTGACCCTGAGGAGGTTGATGACGTCGCCTTTCTCCTGCTCGAAGATGCTGTTTATGACGGCCTCCATTATTGACGAAAGGTGCTTCGATATGTCGAACCCGGGCTCCATGCCGCTGTTGTATATGTACTTCTTCGCCTCCTGAATTATTTCTGAAATCAGTTTGTGGTAAAGCCCTCCGGTGAGCAGCGGCCTGGTCCTTTTCATGGGCTCCTCCCTGACGTATTTCCACCACACGTCCCTCGCCGAGTCGCAGTATTTTCCCGCCACTATGTACTGGGGAAGGTAGAGGTTTGTCCCGGGCCTCAGTTCAGGCGACCATCCCCTCAGGTTTTCACTCACTGACGCCTTCATGGCCTCGTCAAGCGAATCGCCGAAGAACTGCTCGGGGGACTCGCCAAGAATGACATACATGATAAACTAATGGCGCAAAAAGACTTAATGGGATTACTTTTCCCTGAATTCTAACTCGATGCCGCCTATATATTTCGCAAGGAAGTTGTATATGACGGATGAAACTGCGCCCATGACAAAACCAAACGCAGCGTACAGAAACGGCATCATCAAAGCAATAATAACCCCTTCACCGTATGAAATGCCAGGGTATAACAAAGAGCTGAAAAATATCGTCATTATACCCAGCACAAGCCCTGCGATGAACATTATTGCAGTATACATTTTGGCCGTTGACATGACCCCTATCCTTGTTGCCGTGAATTTTCTTGCCTTTTTCATTGAATATAGATGCTTTTTCATGGATATATAGTGAAGCAGATACATAATATCCGGATTATTTATTTGCTTCACATATAGTCAGCAAAGAAACTAATACCCCAATGTTTCTTTGCATGACTATAAAAGACTTTTCATCAAAGTGAAAATGGAGGAACAAAAAGTGGCAATACCAAATGGAATACAGAAGATCAGTGACACTGTATGGGAAATACCTGCATCCTTCAAGAAAGGGATGCGCGTGCCTGGGCGCATATTCGGCACCCAGAGCATCGTGGAGCAGATGGACAGGCAGGTATACGACCAGCTCACGAATGTCGCAACTCTTCCAGGCATCATAAACCATGCCTATTGCATGCCCGACGGTCATTCCGGGTATGGATTTCCGATAGGCGGCGTTGCAGCAATGGACCTTGAGGAAGGCGTCATTTCACCTGGCGGGATTGGTTTTGATATTAATTGCGGGATGCGGCTTTTGCGCACGAATCTTACTTATGACGACGTGAAGCCGAAGCTGAAGGAGCTTGTCGACCTTCTTTTTCAGCGCGTGCCGGCAGGAGTCGGCAGCGAGGGCTTCGTGAAGCTGAATGCCCAGAAGTTCAGGGAAGCCATAATGGGCGGCGCGAAATGGTGCGTCGAGCAGGGCTACGGATGGGAGAAGGACCTTGAGTTCATAGAGGAAGACGGTTGCATGAAAGGCGCCGACCAGTCGAAGGTCAGCGACCGCGCGGTGAAGCGCGGGCTGAACCAGATCGGCACGCTCGGTTCCGGCAACCATTATCTTGAGATACAGGTCGTCAGGGAAGAGAACATAATTGACAGGGAAATAGCCGAAAAGCTCGGCATATTCCCGAATCAGGTCGTTGTTATGTTTCACTGCTTGCCTGGAAATTCCAGAATCCTGACAAAACACGGCTATACCATAGAAATTGAAAAGCTAAAAGAGAAATGGGCTAAAACTGATGTCAAATGTATGAATATTGACAAGCATAACGTGGAAGATACTGACATAATAAAATTCTTTGAGCTTGACCCATGCGGAAAGGTTTTAAAGATAAAAACAAAAACCGGAAAGGAACTAATTGCAACCGAAGACCATCCAGTTTTAACACCAAAAGGCCTGAAATTGATGAAGGAACTTGATGTAAAGGATAAAGTTGCTGTAATGCCGTTTGAAGGTGTTGAATATGAAGAACCCTCAGATGATATAATTATAAGTGAGGATGACATACGAAAGATAGAAAATAGCGATAGAATTGTAGATAATCTCAAAAAGCTGGAGCTTTTGCCTTTGCGATACAATTCTACAAAACTACCCATATTGTCAAAAATATTAGGATTTTTGACAGGAGACGGATGGCTGGGTAAAACGCGGGATACGCTTAACGGTAAAATCCGCGACAGATGGGTGATGAAATTCATAGGCAAGCCGGAAGATTTGGCTGTCATAAGCAAGGATTTGCAAGAATTAGGGTACAAGACATCATTCTACTCCCAGGATTGTAAAAGCGAAGTCACATATACAAACAACGAGGTAAGGAAGATAGAAGGTCAGACTCATACCATTGTTTGCGGTTCTACTTCATTGCCTGTGCTCATGCGTGCCCTTGGAGCTCCTGCTGGAAGCAAGAATTCTTCAGACTTTGAAGTCCCAGGATGGGTATTCAAATCGCCTCTATGGATAAAAAGGCTGTATCTGGCTGGATATTTTGGAGCTGAAATGACAAGACCTCTTGTAAGAAAGGAAGAAAAATACAGGTTTGGAAACCCCAGCATATCAGTGAACAAAACAGAAAAAATGAAAGCAAGTGGCTATACTTTCTTGAACCAGATAATTGAACTCTTGGGAGGATTTGGAGTAAAGTCCGTAAAAATAACAGAACATGCCGGTGTCAAGACGAAGAAAGGCGAATCTACGACAAAGCTTAGGCTAAAACTCTCATCCAAGGAAGAAAACGTGAAGAAACTGTGGTCCCGTGTCGGATTTGAATACTGCCAAGACAGGATAAACATTTCATGCTACGCTCTTCAATACCTTACTCTAAAACAGAGACTTTTGGAAAATGAAGCCGTCTTGACAAATAAATTGCAGTCAAGCCTGTCTATAACGCCATACGAATTCAGGTCTGTTGATTATCCCACATTTGAAGAATTTAGAAGCGAATACAAACTAAATCCTCCGACACCTGTAATCTGGGATGATATAGAATCAAAGGAAGAAGTGAAAGATTTCAGAGGCAGGGTTTTTGATTTCACAGTCAGCCACAGCGACCATAATTTTATAGCAGATGGCTTTGTAACAGGCAATTGCGGAAGCAGAGGATTCGGCCATCAGGTCGCGACTGATTACCTTCAGACGTTTCTCAATGTCATGGAAAGCAAGTACAAAATCAGGATTCTGGACAAGGAGCTTGCATGCGCTCCATTCAAGAGCCAGGAAGGCCAGGACTACTTCAAGGCAATGCAGTGCGGCATAAACATGTCTTTCGCCAACCGCCAGGTCATATTGCACCGCATACGCGAATGCTTCTCGAAGGTCTTCAATTCCAGCGCCGAGAGCATGGACATGGAAATGATATACGACGTCGCCCACAACACCGCGAAGATAGAGAAGCACGAAGTGAACGGGAAGCAGAAAGAAGTTTTGGTGCATAGGAAGGGCGCTACCAGGGCGTTCGGTCCCGGCAGGGATGAAGTGCCCCATAAATACCGCTCTTTCGGCCAGCCAGTTATAATCGGCGGCTCAATGGAAACAGGCTCATATCTGCTTGTCGGCACGGACGGCGCCATGAAGAACACGTTCGGCACGACTGCCCACGGCTCCGGCCGCACAATGTCGCGCACGGAAGCGAAACGCAGGTTCCGCGGAGACCAGTTGCAGAAGGACATGCTCAAGCGCGGTATATACGTCCGCAGCACATCGATGCCCGGGCTCGCAGAGGAAGCAGGCGCCAGTTATAAAGATATAGATGAAGTAGTAGGAGCTATAGACAAAGCCGGAATATCAAAAAGGGTATGTAAGTTAATTCCAATTGGCAATGTGAAGGGATGATGAATATTCGATTTCGGCTACGATGAAGCCGTCAAATATGGCGTTTCTCTGGGAATACCTGACTACCAGCTTGACTTCTCGCCGGATATCAAGTAATGGAAAAGATGAGTCAGCGCAATAACCTTTAAATATTTAGATGGTTATATGGTAATACGGTGATACGGCATGGTGAAGACAACGCTTGAATTGCGGGATGATGTGTACAAAAAACTGGTTGAAGCTTCTCTGGAGAGATATGGCAACACGAAAAGCCTGTCAAAAATAGCGAATGAAATGATGGAAGAGCACATGAATGAAAAAGAAGCGTGCGGTGAGGCGGAAATAAAAAAACGGCTTGAGATAGTGAGAAAAAGCGCCGGCATCTGGAAAATAAAGGAAACAGGGGAAGAATACACCAGAAGGATAAGGAGTGAAAGCGAGAAAAGGATGAAAAGAATGGGATTGTAAAATGAGAGCTGTTTTTGACACAGGAATTCTGGTTGATGAATCAAGGGGCTATGCGCCGGCCGTAGAGCTGATGACAAGGATGGTAAAAAAAGAGATTGCAGGGCTCATTTCAATGATTACCGAAGGAGAGATGTTGTCGGGCAAAGACTGCAGCAAAGAGAATGTTATGGAAAAAACTCTGGATTTGCTGGGGATTTTCACCAAGATAAATATCAGCGAAAAAATCCTGCGAAAAGCCGCGGAATTCAGAAGAAATTATGATGTGTCCCTTATTGATTGCATCATAGCTGCCACGGCTTTTCATGAAAACTGCATTTTATGGACAAAAAATGCAAAAGACTTCGGGAAAATAAAGGAAATTCGTGTGGAAGAGCCTTACTGAACATGGAGCCAAAGAGCAGATGATTTTATCGAGATGTACAGGAATGGTATTTTGGATAAACATGATATTCTTGGGTGTATCGATAGCTGGAATGCCTATGCCATGCATAGAAATACGTACAAGTTAAGGAAAAGACTGATGAAGAAAGCTGTAAAGGCAAAACGGAATAACCCTTAAAACCACTTCTTCCAAGAGATTGTTATGCGCATCCCCATATCCGTCATAACTGGCTACCTGGGCAGCGGAAAGACCACGCTCCTGCGCCGCATACTCAGCGACAGCAACCGAAAGCTCGCTGTGATAATGAACGAGTTCGGCGAGGTCGGCATCGACGGCGAAATCATAAAAGGGAAGAATGTGGACATGGTGGAGCTGTCCGGCGGCTGTGTGTGCTGTTCCCTCACGGGCGAGTTCGAGGCTGCCGTGAAGGAAGTGATAGAAAAAGCGAAGCCCGAGCATATAGTCGTGGAGACGACGGGCGTCGCCGAGCCCGACGCTATCGTCGTGGATATAGACGAGAACATAAAAGGCGTCAGGCTTGACTCCATAATCACCGTAGCGGACGCGGATTCCATGATGAAATATCCCAGCATCGGCTATACCGGAAGGGTGCAGCTCGAGATGGCTGACATAATACTCGTCAACAAGAAAGACCTCGTTACAGAAAAGCAGCTGGAGGAGGTCGAGGAGAAGATACACGAGCTCAACCCGAAGGCCGTCAAGCTCCGGACTGTCAAGTGCAATGCCGACATAAACCTGCTTTTCGGCATTTATTCCTCAAAATACGTCGACATGCACGAGCACAGCCACATAGAGGACGAGAACATGCAATTCTTCTCGGTAGAGGCCGGCAGGCTTGACATGGAAAAGTTCGTTTCATTCGTCAAGTCCATGCCAGAAGACATATACAGGGCTAAGGGGTTTGCAGTCTTTGAAGACGCATCATATATCTTCAATTATGTTGCCGGGCGTTATGACCTTGAGGAGTTTCCTGCCGAAAAGACCAAGCTGGTTTTCATAGGGAAGGGAGTCAAAAGCGTGGAAAAGGAAATATCCGAAGCAGTGAGGAAGTGTGTTATTTAGCCTCCAGAAAACCGATGCTTGCCAAGTATTCCGCAACCTGAACCATGCCCTTTGCCGCGCCCTTTACGACGTTGTTGGACAAAACCTGGTATTTTAACCCGTGGGGCGTTTCTTGGATTCTGCCTACTGCAACTGACATGCCGCCTCCGATATATGCGTCATAAAGAGGCATCGGAGGCCTGTCTAGAACATAAAAAGTCTGCCTCGGGCTTGACGGCAAGCTGCCAAATCTATCTCTATTACGTTCATTTGCACTTTCATACAGTTCTGCCGCGCCTTCCGCGCTGCACGATTTTTCAGTTTCGACAAAGACGGCTTCGTAATGGCCGTCGACTACCGGCACTCTGGAGCATAAGCACTCGATTTCAAAATCAGCAGGAACTACCATGCCTTCTCTGTAGTTTCCAAGAATTTTTCCTGTCTCTGTTTGCACCTTTTCCTCCTCTTTGGGTATATGACCGATGACATTTCCTTCTACCCTGACATCCCCCCTGATTTCTATTGGTTCATAGGAACGAACAGGCTCCGGGAGTTCCGGCATTCTCTGGGATTCCCATCTCCGCAGGAGGGAATAGCCGCCGCCTGAAACAGCCTGGGATGACGACATATAAACCCTTCTGATGCCAAGCGCTTGATGCAGGGGGTGAAGGGACATGACAAGCCCCACAGTTGTGCAGTTAGGCCCGGGAGCAACCCACCCGTTCCATCCCCTTCTTCTTTGGGCCTCGATAAGTCTGTAATGGTCTGAGTTTATTTCTGTTATAATAATCGGTACATCGCTTTCGTATCTGTAAGCCGATGTTGTGCTTATGACAGGAGTATGTCTTGCGCACTCGCCTTCCACATCCCTTGCGATATCCGAAGGCAGGGCCGAGCATATCACATCATAGTCGGAACCGATTTCTCCCAGGCTTCTGACCGTCCTGTTTTTTATTCCTTCCGGAAGATGCCCGGTATCAAAGGTTGTAGCCTCGGAAAATGGCTTTCCTGCATTTTTTGGTGATGCGTGCAAGCCGTCTATCTCAAGCCATGGATGGTCGTATAGGGCATTTACAAATTCCATGCCGGCTGAGCCCGTTGCCCCCAATATTCCGGCCCTTAATTTTTTCATATTTATATAAGCGTATAATTTTATTAAAACACATGAGCTACAAGTTCCTTGAAGGCATATCGCTTGCGGACGTCGCGTTCGAGGCGAGAGGCAAAACGCTTGAGGAGATGTTCGTGTCGGCTGCAGAAGCCGTGACATTGACGATGGTTAAAGATTTGAAGACCATAAAGCCTAAAGTCAGGAAAAAACTTTCACTGAAGGCCGAGAATGTCGGGAAACTGCTTTACGCGTTCCTCGAAGAGCTTATATTCCTGAAGGATTCTAAAGTCATGGTCTTCGGCAAATTCAAGCTGAAGGTATCGGAGACTTCTCTTTCAGGCGAAATCCTCGGCGAAAAGCTTGACATGAAGGAGCACGAGATGCTGGTTGACGTGAAGGCCGTGACGATGCACATGTTTGAGGTGAAGCACGGCAAGGTATGGAAGGCGCGGGTTGTGCTGGATGTTTAGCCTGAAAGTATCCTGATGAAGTCGTTTTTGAATGCCTCACTGTCTATCCTTTCTATTACTGTCATGTTTGGCTTCCCGCATTTCTTTCTCATATCTGCGACGCTCATGCCGCTTGTCAGTTCGCCCTTTGTTTCCACCATGACATTATACAAGCCTTTCATGCAGGCTGAAGGATTCATGATGGAATATATTGTAAGCGGATCGTACATCAGTGCTGCGCTCACACCTTCGTTATTTTTTATGTTTCTGATGTACGGTTTCATCATTGCAATTGCAGGCTCGCGCAATTTGCCGCCTATTCTCTCAAAATCCTCGAGCTGCAGCTTGACATGATTGCACGCGTCAAGCGGCACTAATGTCTTCTTTGCAGGAAACCTGAACACTATGTCGGCTGCTTCCGGGTCGACAAAGATGTTGAATTCCGCGGTGCGGCTCTTGTTTCCCGGAACCCTTATGGCTCCGCCCATCATCACTATTTCTTTCAGTTTCGACATCGCTTCCGGATTCTGTTTTATGGCTGTGGCTATGTTTGTCAGCGGCCCCAGTGTTATCAGGGTTACATTTCCCTCGCCGGCGATGGATATTATTTTTTCCGCGGCATTTCCGGTGAGGTTTGCGTCATTTTGCGGGTCTAAGCCTTCAAACCCGCTTTTCCCATGGACTGCCGCCTGTACGAGTTCCCTTTTCAGCGGCTTTTCAGCTCCGGAATAGACCGGTATGTCTTCCCTGCCGAGAAGCTTCAGAATATATCTCGCATTCCTTGTCGTGTTTTCTATTGTCGAGTTGCCTGCAACGGTCGTTACGGCGCGTATGTTGAACATGCCCGACTTCACTGCAAGCATTATTGCGAGCGCGTCATCATGACCCGGGTCGGTGTCTATTATTATATTTTTCATTTTATGCACCTCTCGATGTCGTATATTTCCCTTATTGGATAGTCTACATAAGGGTATTCGCCTTGTCCCATGAGTACTGTTGTCATGCCAAGTTCCTTGGCGCATGCGTGGTTTTCTGGGGTGTCATCAACAAACAAAGTTTCCAGCGGCTCATAACCTGTGATTTTCAGCGCCCTTTCAAAGGCTTCCTTTTCAGGCTTCAGCCGGAAGCCGACCTCCCTGCTCCCTATCACACGCTCGAACATGTCGGCAATGCCAAGAAGCTCCAGAATCCTCTTGCCGAATTCTGATGGATTGTTGGTAAGGATGGATTTTGGCATGTTCATTCGCTCCAGAGTACGCGCAAGCCTTATATCAGGATGTATGAAATCTTCCAGTGGCACCTTCATGTAAGCATTCTGCACAAAACCCTCGTATTTCATTCCATACTCCTCTCCGAAGACAAACTCGGTGCACCTGACCCTGTATTTCTCTACCAGCCTCGAACGTTCGGCGCTCGTCTCATCATACGAGAGCATAAGCTCGCCTGCCGCATATCTTATGAGGGAATCCATTACAGCCTCCACAAAGCCCTCCGGCATCCTGTACGTCGTTCCGTCGTTGTCGAAGATGGCATATCTTATCATTTCCCACCCCTCCCCGAAAATTCCACTATCTCTTCCGCTTTCTCCCGGGCCTTTCCGGATTCCAGGATTTCCATGGACCTGCTGAAGCCTTCTCTGATATCAATGCCCTTTGCAAGGTATTCGAGGAGCGCCGCATTGGCTATCACGAGGTCTCTTGGAGCGCCTTTTACTTTCCCTTCGAGTATCTGCCTGCTGAATTCAGCCTTTTCTTCCGGAGGCTCTTCGTACGGCTGTGTCTTTATTCCGAAGTCCTCTGCACGCAGCTCGTATGTTTTGATGCTTCCATATTCGAGCTCTGCAACGGATGTTCCGCCAAACACGGACGCCTCGTCTATGCCGCCGTTCCCGCCTTCATCGACGAAGCCCCTCACGAAAAGTCCGTGCTGCAGGTTTGTGATGCCTCTTTCATTCAGTATCCTGTAGGCTTCAGCGACCCTCTTCGGCTCCATAAGATGGTTGACTCCAAGGATGCGTCTCTTCATCAGCTTGGGATCAAGGGGGTTTGTTATAGGCCCTATTATGTCGTTCATATGAGCCAGTTTTGCCGTTTTGTGCGTCTGGACATGGATGGTCTTGTATCTGGTGTCAAGGGCGTCCGTATATCCAAAGCAGAGCTGTCCCGCAGATTTCTCTACACATTCTTTTGGAGCGAATAAGTCAAGCCCGAGATGGAGAAGAAAATCGCTGCTGCCGGTTGAATCGGTGTTTCCTGGAGAACCGTGTTTGCACACCGTTATGCCGTCCGCAGCCGCTATAAGCGCAGCCAGCGTGCTGACATTGGGCGTCCTGTAAAGGTCGCCTCCCATGCCGCAGTTGTCCACTGCGTATTCAACATCAGGAGCGAGGAATCCGCTTTCCGACGCCGCTATGTCGTAATCGAAGACCGCCGCGCATATGCCCGCTATTTGTTCTGCCGATGCTTCAGACCCGTAAATCCCTGCGTTATGGAACGCGCAAAGCGCGGCTGTGCTTTGTATCTCCGCAAGCCGCCTGTTTCCCCTGAAAAGTTTCCTCGGGGCTTTGCTGTAAGGGGAAAGGACGTATATTCCGAGAAGATAAGATGATTCAAAGTCCAGAGGCCTGACGCGATACGCTCTCTGCTTGAGCATGTCGTTTACGCTAAATCTTTCCGCTTTCTCTCTCAATTCCTCAATTTTATATATGGGGACATAGCCACCGGCAATCCCCTTTTTCTTGCATATTTTTCATGTATTGCACCTCCATATAATTATACAGACCGTAATCTGTGTTGCAACGAAACTTCGTTTCGTTGACATCCCAAAGGAGCGAAGCTCCTTTGAGGACATAGACGAACCAGATGCAAAGTCCTGAAAGGAATAGAACCCTTGAATATGGAAACGTCTGCCTAAGAAGAACTAGCAATGCCGCCAGAAACCGCAAAGTTTCGCTGCCATAGTATTCATCTTCTGCCAGTCTTTATAAAATTATCATCTGCAAAGGGCTATGATTTTTCCTGAAGCAAGCAGAGCCTCTGGCTCCGCGACTCTTACTTCATATGGAATGTGATGCCCTTGAATTACAATCCTGAAAACCTATTTAAATCCGATTTAAATCCGATTTTCGCAGAAAATCGGATTAATCGGCATTTGGTAAAATGCCGATTTAAATCCGAATTCCATGCCTGGTGAAGAAGTCTTTTAGGTATTCCTTTCCTTTGTCCTTGGGGTGCTCGCCGTCGCCGAGCAGCATGGTGCCGTAGTCCAGGTTGTAAAGGACTTTTATTCCTTCCCTGGCTTTCTGCACGTCTTTGTACTTGTCGTCTGCAAGGAGATTGAGCTTCCACATGGGCTTTCCCACGACGGCGTCGCCCACAAAAAGTATCCTGCGCTCTTCCCACAGGAAGGCGGACTCGCCCGGCGTCTTGTTGTCCGGCACTTCCACGACGCGCATCCCGTGTATGGCGTCGCCGTTCTTGAACGTCCCGTCGGCTTTCACGTCCTCCAGGAGCGGCGCGTCCTTCTCGTTGACAAGTATTTTGCACTGGAAGAATTCCCTGAACTTCTTCGCGTCGCGGGCGTGGTCGGCATTCGTCAGCAGGAGAGCGCTGAGCTTGAACTTCTTCAGGTGGTTGAGGTCAGTAAATGTTGCAGGGTCTATGGCTATCCACTCTTTTTTACCCGTCTTGACGAGGAAGCCGTTGAAGTCCACCCCCTTTATGTCGTTGTAAAGGTGCCAGGACCAGATATCCTTCATGATTTCCTTTATTACTGTCATTCTCGTCTATATGCCGCAAATGTTTATAAGATTTAGAAAACGCAAAAACTTACTCGGCTTCGGCTTTCTTGAGCTGCAGAAGGCCTATGACGGCACGGCAGAAGTCCGGGAGGTCGTCAGGCGTCCTTGAGGTGACTATGTTTTCGTCTATTATCACGGACTCGTCGGAATATTCGGCGCCGGCATTCACTATATCATCCTTTATCGCATTGAAGCACGTCATCCTGCGGCCGTTGGCGACGCCTGCACTCACAAGAACCCAGGGGCCGTGGCATATGGCGGCGACTATCTTCCCTTCCTCATTCATTGCCTTTATGAAATTGAGGATATCCTTGCTGCGCCTCAGCTTGTCCGGCGCCCACCCGCCCGGAATTATGACTGCGTCGCATTCCGCAGGGTCATGCTGGTCTATGCTGCCATTCGTCTCTACAGGATATCCGTATTTGCCCTTGTATTCACCGTCCTTCACCCCGACGACGAAAACGTCTGCGCCTTCCTCGATGAGCCTGTAGTAAGGATACATGAGCTCCATGTCCTGGAAATCTTCCGCACAGAGAATGATAACGCGCTTTCCTTCAAGGTTCATTGTATTACTTTTGAGTGAAATTATTTAAATCATCATTAAAACATTGGAGTCTATTTTAGTTTTACCCTTCTCCCGATGCCTTTCCTGTAAACCTTCCTGCCTTTCTTCTTCCGGCGCTCGAATGCTTCCTGCTTGTCCTGCATGATTATACTGTTATTAATAATTATAATAAAATAGCTGCAAGATATGGGAGGAAGAGTTCTCTTTGTTGAAGATGAGCATAAGTTTATATATACCAGCCAATGCCAAGACAGTTGAATCCCCGCGGGTATGAGTTTTTGTGTTATGCGCAAGGGGGAGAAGCAATACATGATATTGAGCGGGGATTGAGATACGACATTGCGGTTGTTGATTTGTCGCTTCCCGATATTGACGGAATTCGGGTCATGACGATATCCAGAGAAAAGCATGAGCACACCCCTGTCATATGCGCATCTGGATATAAGCTTAAGCCTGAATGTGCAGACGCATTTCTTAATAAACCTTATCTCATCAGGGATTTGATGTCGCTCTTGGACCATTATCTGGTGCCTGCCAGTCTTCTATGAGCTGCGCCATGAGCCGCACGCCCCATCCCGTGCCGCCTGCCGGTATGTAGTCTCTTCCGGAACTGAGCCATGCAGGGCCTGCGATGTCAAGGTGCGCCCAAGGCGTCTTCTCGACAAACTGTTTTATGAATACCGCGCCGCTTATCGCTCCAGGGCCGTACTTTTCCTTGGCGACGTTGCGGACGTCCGCGTTGTCGCTCTTGTAGACTTCCTGGTATTCCTCCCAGAACGGGAGCTGCCATACCCTTTCATGGCTCTTCTCCCCGGCTTCTGCGAGCCTCTTCGCCAGCTTGTCGTCGGTGCTTATGAGGCCGGATGCGTGGTAACCCAGGGCGATTATGCAGGAGCCCGTCAGGGTTCCGATGTCTATTATTGCTGAAGGCTTGTAATTCTTCTCCACGTAGCTTATGGCGTCCGCCAGCACCAGCCTTCCTTCGGCATCCGTGTTCATTATCTCGACCGTCTTTCCGTTGTACGCCTTTATTATGTCGCCGGGCTTCATGGCCTTCTCCCCGACCATGTTCTCCGCCAGGACCATCACTCCTATCACGCCTGTCCCCGGCTTCAGCTGTGCACACGCCTTGAGCGCGCCGAGCACGGCCGCGGCGCCCGCCTTGTCGGACTTCATGCTTTCCATGGAATCCCAAGGCTTGAGGTCGACCCCGCCTGTGTCGAATGTTATTCCCTTCCCGACGAGCGCGACTTTTTCCTCCGCTTCCGGGAAGTATTCCATTATGGCGAGCTGCGGCTCCTTGTCGCTGCCCTCGGAAACTGCAACTATGGCGTTCATGCCGGCCTTCTCGAGCTCTTTCTTTCCCATTACGGTTATCCTGAGCCCGCATTCCTTTGACGTCTTCCTCGCCTCGTCCGCGAATGCCTGCGGGGTCATTATGTTGGCCGGCGTATTCACCACATCCCTTGCGAGGTTGGCGGCTTCCGCATATACAATCCCCCTCTCCAGGCCTTTCCTGGCTTCATCCCGGCCTTCCTCAATAACGAGGGATAAAGAATCGGCTGTTTTTATCTTGCTCCTGTCTGTCTTGTACTTGTCGAAGGCGTAGAGAGCCATGAGCGTTGCCTCTGCCACCGCCTGGCACCTGTCCTGCACGCTTTCTTTTGTCAGGACATTCTGCAGGCTCGTGGCGTATTTCTTTATGCCGCTGTCGCGGGCGGCCTTTGCCGATATTCCGGCGGCCTTCCTGAGCTTTTCAAGCGTGAACTCTTCCTTCTTCCCGAGGCCTACAAGAAGTATCCTCCCGGCCCCCATGCATCCGAGGGTGTCTATGGTTTCCGTCTCTCCCCATTCGCCCCTGAACCTTCCTTCCGATATCATGGAAGATATGGCGCCTTTCAGGTGCCTGTCAAGGCCCTTTATCGCTTCATTCATGTCCTTCTCGAACATCCCGGCCACTAGCAGGCCTGTATTTATCCTGTCGGCGGTTTCATTGCTGATATTGATGTCCATTGCAGTTCCCTCCGGTAATTCAACAAATTAGTAGACTGATTGAACTTATATAAGCCTATCTTTGAATTTCTTCCTTATGGCCCGATTTGTCGTGATACGGTATGCGGAAATAGGCGTAAAAGGCGGAAACAGGCGCTTTTTCGAGAGGAAGCTGGCCGAGAACGTGAAGCTGCTGGCAGGCCTGTCCCCTGAAATAAGGTTCGGGAGCCTCCTGGCCAGAGCCCGTCCTTCAAGGAAGCTTACGGCCGCCCTTTCGTCAATACCCGGCATAGCCAATTTCTCCTATACCGTTTCCTGCAGGCCTGAAGTCAGGGCAATGGAAAAGGCCCTGGTTTCAGAAGCCAGAAAGCTCGATTTCAGGACGTTCCGCATCACGGCCACGCGCTCCGACAAGTCGTTCCGCATGAACTCGATGGAGCTCAACAGGAAGCTGGCCGGAGTCATATGGAAGATGCGGAAAAAGGTCGACCTTGAAAAGCCTGAAGCGGAATTTTTCGTCGAGGTCGGCAAGGATACGGCATTGGTCTACGGCGAAAAGCTCAGGGGAATGGGTGGCGTGCCCGTAGGCACTGCCGGGAAGGCCGTCTGCATGCTGTCAGGCGGCATTGACAGTCCTGTGGCAGCCGTCCGCATGATGAAGCGCGGCTGCAAGGTGATATTCGCCCATTTCTATACGCAGAAGGACAGGAGCAAGCTCACGGACATAGTGAAAAACCTGAAAAAATTCCAGGGCTCCTGCAAGCTCTATTTCATCCCCTTCCGGGAGGCGCAGAATGAAATCATCGTCTCGTGCCCGGACAAGTACAGGATGCTGCTTTACAGGCGCGTCATGCTGCGCATATCGGAGAAGCTCCTTCTCAAGGAGAATGCCAAGGCCTTCGTCACCGGCGACTCGCTGTCGCAGGTCGCCAGCCAGACCATGCACAACCTGAGGTGCATCTACACGGCTTCTACATATCCGGTGCTTGCGCCGCTCATCGGCATGGACAAGCAGGAAATAGTGGACGAAGCCAAGAGAATCGGCACTTACGGCGCCTCCATACGGAAATACCAGGACTGCTGCTCGTTCATGGTGGCGAAGCATCCGGAGACGCGCGCTTCCCTCGCCGATGTGGAGGGCATAGAGAAGAAGCTTGACATGGATTCTATTGTATTGAAGGCGATGAAGTCGAAGGAAGTCGTCAAAGTATAAATGTATAAATAATAGCTGGTATAAATAAAATCCATGGGGCATGAAGCGGGCCTCGGCGTGCATAAACGACTTCTTACAGACGCCTTGCTGCATCATCTTGGAGGCACCATGCCTGATGAACAGGTCTTGATGCTGTCGGCCGGGGTGGGGCGGTACCTGGAAGTTCAGTGTGAATATGTAGGAATAATCCCGGCGGCCGAAGGAGGCAACATGGACAGATTCTGGAAATTCATCGAATGTCCGGGAGTGCCGTATCGAATGGATTCAATGAGAGTATATCATCCCGAACTGGATTACGTATCAATGGAAAGGAATGTATTCCTGACGCCGCTTTATGTGAGGAATGAGATGAGGCAGAGGGGAATAGAATTCGAGGATTACCCTGACCAGAGGGACGGCAACCCCCGAAGCCCTGAAGAAGTTGAGATGATAATGCCTTATTACGCCCAAGAATCGGATATCACCGCACAATGAAATTCCGATATATGGAAGTCTTATAAGAATTTGATACCATACTGAATTACAGCTCCTGACCTGAAGCCTTTCACGGCTTTAAAAAAACTATACGTTTAGCATTCTTCATGTATAACGGGAGATGCGCGCATTACTTTGATAATCGGCGGCACGGGGATGACGCATGGCTTGTCAGGGAATTCGGTCCATATTCCGTTTTGGATGCGGTATTTGACGGCATATCTACGGCTCAGGGAAGCACAGCCAGTTCTTTGACCTCCAGGAAATTAGCTGAGGCAAACATAGCAACACCTGATGATGTTATAAGGGTTCTTGAGGAAGCCAACGACGAGTTATATGAAAGATATCATGGCTGTTCTTCAACAACCGCAACCGTTTCCGTCAAAACCGGCAGCCGTCTATACATGATAAATATCGGCGACAGCCCGGCATTTATTGTAAGGAACGGGATAGCAGGAGAAGTCACCACATTAGACAAGGAATCCGCAGAATCTCCTGCATATGTAACAAATTATGTTGGACGACGGGAATTTATGTATCATATGACTCAGATGGACTTGACGGGCGGCGACAGGCTGCTTGTCATGACGGACGGAATCAGCGACAACGTTTATCCGGCCGAAATAATGGATATATTTCATGGATGCAGAACGCCTCTTGGCACTATCCGCAAACTGAGGAAATTGATGTCGCATAAAAGGTCCACGGATGCCGGAAGGGACGACGTCTACGGCAGGTTCAAGGAAGATGACGTCACCGCCATTGTCAGGTATTTCATGTAGTATCTTTGAAGAATTCTCCCACAAGAGCTGCAGGGTTGTCCATTGTCCTTATGTCGAGGTCCGGCGGGAAGACCTTCCTGTAATTGGCCCATCCGAAGCGCTCGTCAAGGAATATGCACACTCCCCTGTCGCTTTCGGAGCGGATGCAGCGCCCGGCCGCCTGTATCGAGCGCACCATTGCCGGGTATGTATAGCCGTAGTCCCATCCGCGCCTGAACTTGTAGTCATAGTATTCTATGAGGGCCTTCGTCTCAAGGTCCGGCCTTTCCAGCGGGATGCCGACCACGATGACGCCGTTCAAAAACTTTCCAGGCAGGTCAACGCCCTCGGCAAAGCTCCCGGCCTGCACGCCCAGAAGGACGGCGCCTTTCTCATGCGCCGCGACGAACCTGTCGTATATCATCCGCTTCTCCGCCTTGCCGGCGTTCTGCTCCTCAAGTATTATCTCTTTTCCCAGCCTGTCCCTTACGAGCCTGTGCATCATGTCCCTCATGAAGTAGCTTGGGAAGAACACTGCGACGTTGTTCGGGATGCGATGGCATGCTTCGACGATGTGGCCTGCCATCTTCGCATAGTTGTCGTCCGTCCTCATGGAGTATTTCGTAGTGACGCCCCTGACTATTATGTTCAGGCGGTTCTTCCTGAGGAAAGGCGACTTGTAGCTCCGCATGTCAGTCCTGTCGGGCTGGAATCCGAGTATGTCCCTGTACATCTCCGTAGGCGACAGGGTCCCGGACATTATTATCGTGGAGTGCGTGCCCCCTATTATGTCGCCGGTATAAAGCGAGGGGTCCAGGCACCTGTGGCTCAGGAGGGTGAATTTCTTTCCGCCCAAGGTCTTCCTCTTGGATATGACCCTTGAATACCCCTTCTCGTCGCTTTCCATCCATCCCCTTATGAATTCGGACAGCATGTCGATGTAGGAGCGCTTCTTGTCCTTTATCACTTCTTTGGCGGCCTCGTCAAGCGCCTCCGTGAAATCGCCCAGGTTCCCGGCCTTCTCCTCCATCAGCCTGGCGAATGCATCCTTCTCGATGAAATTCTCCGCGCCGTCTTTCAGCTTGTCCCGCCTGACGGACTCCATGGCTTCCATTATGCCAAGTATCCTCTGCTTTATGTCCTCATACCCGAATGTCTTTGCCTCTTTCATCGCCATCTCAAGAGATAAAGAGCTTATCTTCCTCGTCATGAGGCTGCGCACCCTGTCCGGAAGGTTGTGGGCCTCGTCCACTATGAGTATCAAATCATTCAGTTCTTTCTTCATCTTCATGAGGAGCGGGCCCCTGTGAGGAGAGAATATGTGGTAATAGTCGCCGATTATTATGTCGCTCTTCCTGGCGAGCTCTGTCAGAAGCTCATAGGGGCAGAACCTGTCTGAAAGCGTTTCCTCCGCGTGAAGGGGCTGCAGCAAAAGGAGCTCCTTCAGCTTCGATTCAGCCGACGAGGTCAGGGCGTGGCTCTTTGACCTCGTGTTGTTGTAGTAGTTGCACCTCTCCTCCCTTACCACCGTCCTGCAGTAGTTGTGGAACTCGCCGCTTGTCAGCTCCTGTATCCCGCCCACGGAGCACAGCCATTTCTTCCCTATGATGTCCGTGCTGACGAAGCTTTTGTCGGGGAATTTCTTCTTTATCAGCCTGAGCGTGTCTATGGCGAGCTGGTGCTGCGAGTGCTTCGGCGTCAGAAAAAATATGGTTTTTCCGTTCTCAATCCCGTACTCAAGGCATGAAGATATGGTCGCCGCAGTCTTCCCGAGGCCTGTCGGCGCGTTCGCTATCAGGTGCCTTCCGTTGTCGAGGCAGTTCTTTACGTCCGCGATGAACTCTTTCTGGACGGGCCTCGCCTCGGAGAACGGGAACATTCTTAGATATTGGAGCAAGGGCTTAAGTCTGCAGAATTCCACTGCATTTGCTCAAAGCACTGGAAGAACAAAGTTCTTCCAAAGTTTTGGCAATTAGGAAAAGCTCCGCTTTTCACGAATCAAGCAGTGGTATAATGGAATTCTGAGACGCTCAATGACTGGCTGTACTTCAGCATATCACCGCCTGAAGGCGGTGGTCATTGACGAATCAAGCATAAATAATTAACTGTTTTACGCCATCTATGAAGGTCTACCAGTTCAATCATAAAAGAATACTTGATGCAATAAGGCAGTCTGATGACACCGCAGAATATTTATTGGGTTATCTGTCTCTGAAAACACACAGATTCAGGCGGCAGGATTTGATATCATACGGGCTGGCTGCTGACGACATAGCTGAAATGATGGATAGGGGGACTATTGAGGAGGTTGAAGTAGGCAGGGGTGAGGCGATAAGCATAGCGTCTTATCACAAGATGCGTTACGATGAGGGTCATCGCCAAACAATTCTTGAAAATCTCAAACAAGCTCGAATGTCTCAGGATTATGAAACACAGAGAATGGCAATTGGCAGGGCTGCGGAACACACCAGAAACCGCGTTGAGGAGAGGAGAAGACTTTTATTGAGTAGTGTTATACTCCCAAGATTTGGGACCAGGGGCAAAGATGGCGTGTATTTGCCGCCCGAAGAAGTTTCTGTCTCTTCTGTTGCTAGGAGAGTTAGAAGATATCCTAACTTGTTAAATAGGTATCCAAAAGGGCTTTATCATGCAGTGCTGATGGACGTTCATGCCCTTGGGTTGAATGTGGCAGACAGGTCGAAAGCGCAAAGGGAGACATGGAGGATAAGATTGAGTGAAGATGAGGCTCTGATGGAAAGATGCAGAGCAAGGATGGCCCATGCGACGGCCGAGAAAAAAAGTCAAAAAAAGACTAAAAATCATCCATGAGTATCTCGGCGACCTGCCTCAGGCTCTCCACTCTTCTTGCCCATTCCTTCTGGCTCTGGAACTGCGACAGCCATCTGCCGTATCCGAGGCGGGAAATTTCTTTCCGGTGGACATCGGGCGTCTCCCATTCCATGCCTTCGGAATTCATGCACTTCACATGCATCCCGCTTTTCTTTACGCACGCGACGAAGTGCCCGAGGAACCTCAGCTCTGAAACGTCGCCCCTTATGCCGGCGAATTTCCTGCAGGCTTTCCTGTCGAAGCCGAAGGTGCCGCTTCCGATGTCGACGCGCCTTCCCATGTACGCCGATACGAGCATGTTCATGACGGTTTCCGTGTCCTTCTGCGTTTCGGGATGGCTCTCGAATGCGCGCCTTGTCCTGTTTATGAAGACGAAGCCCTTTGACTTTGATATTGCGCCGGCAGTCCTCCGCAGCTCCTTCGGATAATGCAGCTGCCAGTGAAGCAGCCTGTCGAAATCGCAGTAATGAAAAGTATTGCTTTTTGCCCGTGAGTGTTTCATCAGGCTTATCATATGCTCGCCCATCGTCCCTGTTCCCGAGTATATGCACTCGAAGCGTTTCGAAACAAGCTTTTTTGTCCGTGACGAAGTGGCCTTTGTGATGTTTATCACAGACTTCGTGTAGTTGGCAGTTGCGCCTTCAACGAGTTTTTCCGCATTTTTTATCCGGGCGAACTTCCCGTCAGGGTCGTGCAATGTGGAAAGAAGGACAGCCATAAAAATAAAATGGAAATAACAGGATTAAAAGGAACCTTACAGGTCGCCTGACCTTACTGTCTTCCTGTCATTGGATTTCGCGCGTGATGCCGCCTCGGCTACGAGCTGCTCCACCTTCTTGTCGAGGGCTTCACAGAAATCCCCGCCGCAGTTCATCTCGTGCTTCTTCACGACTTCCTTCACGCCCGATACCACTACTAGTGCCATAAAACCGCCTCCGGAAATATTTTGATATTTTGTTATTGGGTAGCCTAGTATTTATAATTAAGGTAAACAAAAAGAAGAAAGTTTGCCGATTATTTGCCGGCCAGTTTCTTTGCCTTGATGTATACCCAAAGCTTCTTGGTCATTTCGCTCGGCGCAAGGTCTCCCTTCCCGAAGACATCTTCAACAGTGTCGCTTCTTCCCTTGAAGGATATCTTGTATCCGCCGAAAGCTTTCTTTGCTGCCATTCAAACCACACTCCGATTTTTTATCTGCAAAGAGTATGGATGTTATAGCTTTTAAGCCATACTCTTTGAGATCAAAGTATTCAACATACTGCAGGCTTTAGCCTGCAGACATTAAGAATACTTATGATTGATAAGCACCAACGTGCCTGATTATAATTGTAGGATGCCGTTCTTAAAGGTTCTTAGAATGAACTCTTTCTGCCGTCTCGTAGTGTCTTCTTGCCCTTCAGATGTCAGATTCTTTTCTTTCCGGATATGCCCCAGACCTTTGCATCCTAGTTCCTCTTTATCTCGACGCTTGAAGGCGCCACGACAAGCCATTCGTCCCCGACGCCTACCACATCGCCGTTCATGTTGGCGGTGTATGTGCGTATCTTTCCTATGCTCTGCTTGAGCTCCTCCATGTTGTTCTCCCGGAGGCCCTTTATGTGGGCGAGGACAATGTGGCCTTCCTTGACCTTCTTTATGATGGGGTCGGCGTCCACGAGGCCCTCGAGCTTCTCTATCATTATGTTTATCTTCTTCTGCTCGTTGTCTTCTTGGGGGACTTCGGTGAACTCCTCTATCTTCGGTTCCTCTTCCCTTTTCCTGTTGAAAATGTTCAGCATATGCGCACCTCTTCTGCCGGAGATATTCTATTAATATCTCATGAAAGATTTAAATCTTCAGAATGAACGATGTTCATTCTGGGATGTTATAGTGAACCCACAAAAGAATCCCGATATGTTTTTGTGGCTTCACATATAGTGCCAAAGAAAAGTAATACTCAAATCTTTTCTTTGAGCACTATAATGGCTTTATTCTGTATGCAATTTACTTAAAACCATTCAACAGGTTAGTCTGGGTTACGGTGTAATTCCCGTGTAATTGGCTCCTTGCCTTAATAAATTTTCCGTGCAAATTAATGCAGTGATAACATGGCAGTCCTGAGAGAAAAGGCTTCTTCTGGAAAATGCATCATATGCGAAGGGGCGCTCGAGAAATCAAATGCCGGCAGCATATGCAACGTCTGCAAGGACAAGATGAGGAAATAATCAGTCCGGGTGCAGCACTCTTGCTGTAAGGCTTCCGCGTATGAGCTCCATGTTCGTGCATTCCAGTTCCATCAGCGGCGTTCCCTTCCTGTAGCTGAATGTCAGTTCCGGAAATTCCTCAAAGACCTCTTCCCCGAGGTCCACCACCCTTCCGGAGTCCCTTTCAAAGCCAAGAAGAACCGGTTTCCCGTCATTAAGCCCCATTCCGGGCTCAAACCTTCTCAGCATGTCAAAAACTGGAACAAACCTGTACATTTCTTCGCCAAAATCGCTGTATTTCAGATAAATCACCCTGCTCGGCAGCATGCGGCTTATCCTTATTCCGTCATCCACCAGGGCAACAGCTATCTTGTTCAGTGTTCTGGCCTTTTCCATCTCGGTGCCGACGCCCATCGTGGGTATAATCAGGTGCCCGGTGAAGTATCTGGCTTCCGCTACCTTTCTGGAGTCAAAATTATAGACATCACCCGGATTGGCGTCTCCGTCGAAGTCCGGACTGTACGCCCTTGAGTCGCTGGGATCATATGAGGTGATTCCGGACCTTCTCAGGACATTTTTCAACATTTCCTGCCGCCCCTTCAAGTAGGGCTTCAGTTTTTTCGGGGTTGAGGTAAGGGATATCGGGCAGTATGCAGCATTGGCGTCCTCTGTCACGCTTTGCCATCCCTCTAGTTCGAAAAGCTCAGAAACATACTTTTCCCTCCGCTCCGGGTCCATGAGAACTTTTATTTCTCCCATAATTCCGGATTCTTAAGAATGTATAAATATCCGCGTTCCCTGGCTTTTCCCACCGATTTGTGCAAAGAGCTTTGATATTTGGCATGTCAAAAACCTGCGGTTTTCATACATTTACACATTGAAGTGCAGCTTTGCGACGTGCTGCAATGCGTCTTCGCCGTGCATCTTGGCGACATCCTCCTTTGCTTGCCTGACATGTGTCGCGCCTTTCGGGAGGCTGTATCCAATCTCCATCGACAGGGCGCGCAGCGTCCTGAGGTATTCGGCCCTTGCCAGGATTGACGCGGCCGCGACGGCCATGTCGCTCTCCGCGCGGACCTTTCTTTCGAGCCTTACCTTCTCCATGGCGGGGTTCTTTTTCTTCATCTGGTCGAGGTAGCCTTCTATGAGGTTTTCCTCGGAGAACTTGTCGGAGAGGACTTTCGTGCACTTCACCTTCTTTGTCATGTTGTCTATGACTTTCGCGTGCCCCCATGCGAGGAGCCTGTTGAGGTTGCCGAATTTCCCGTAAAGCTTGTTGTATTTCTCCGGCGATATCTTCAGGACGTCGTGGACGCATATTTTTTTTATTCCGGTCGCGAGCCTCAGGCATGCCGGGTCGCTCACTGTTTTTGAATCCCTTATCCGCATTTCCTTCAGCTTTGCGTCCGTTTTCTCGTCGGAATAGGCTCCCGCCACCACCAGGTATCCGAAATAGTCGCCCTTCCCCGACTCGTCTATTCCTATCCTTCCCATGACGATAATTGTAAAGGGTTTATATTAAACCTGACATCATCTGCAGAAGCCTCTATAAAACCCACAACCGAATGTGCAAAAACCTTTGGTTTTTGACATCTCAGAAACATCTAAAGATGCTTCTACAGAGTTGTGGGATAAATATGAAGAGAGGCTTCTGAGTCTGCAAAGGAATGAAATTCCTTTGAGATGTTAAAAGCCAGAGGCTTTTACATAATGACAAAGATGCAGGAGATATAAACATCTTTGCTCATAATTACATATGGTTCTGGGAAGGATAACCGGCCCTTTGTTGTTTCTTGTAAGCAGGCGCCACAAGATATACAAGCTCAGGAAAAAATACGACAGGGTCAGGGAGAAAGCCAACAAGATTAGGGACTACGAGAAGAGGAATTCCATATTCTCCATACTCGACCAGGTCGAGCCCAATCTGGTCATACTTGAGGAACAGAACCTTTCCCGCCTTGAGCGCGGAAGGACCCTGAAGTTCGTCGGCTCCGGAATCAGGAAGTCGGAGCAGATACTGAAATCGCATGAGGAACGGAAGGAAGTAAGAAAAATCGGGTGACTGTCAGCGACCACCGCCTGAAGGCGGTGACTTGTCTGCAAAGAGCAAAGCTCTTTGAGATGCCAAAGACCTCTCGTCTTTGTGCATTGAAGTACACCCGGCCGCTGAACATCTCAGATTTCCACCACCATTTAAAACCGCCGGAAATCTGCAGATTTATAACTTTATATCAAGACGGGTGCAATGATTATAGTGATGAAACTGTCGATTTCCCGGTGCTCCCAGTGCAAGAAGATAAGGCTTGTCGACAGGGCGAAGGGCGTCATATGTTTTGCGTGCAAGCAGAAGATGAATTCGCCGAAAAAGTAGTTTCGCGCTATTCTTAAGAAGATTTGCAGCGTCTTGTTCCTATGGGAAGGCTCTCGACAATGGCCGGCATAGGCGCCGCAGTACTTGCGCTCTCCGGAGAGGAAGCGGACGCGCAATTTGGATGCCGTGTTAGAATTCATGACCGATGGCTCCACAGAAGCTACATACCTTTCGGCTATGCGGGCCCGATGGTTGTCCTGCACCGTGGAATTCCGGTTGGCGGAAATTATTTTGGCGGGTATTTAAGCACAGGAAATTTGCACATCGACTTCAGCAGCTACGAAGTAATGCCGCAGCCCGTATTTTACCCTGCACCGGTCGTCAGAGGATATGTGGGTTACCAGCCCGTGCATCACAGGCCGGCGGTTCCGTATGAGGAAATGACTGCAAGGCATTATCCGAGAGGTGTCACAGAAGAGGACGGCGAGGACGCGCTTTACCATTCTCTTGACAGCATGAGGGAGCCGTTCAGGTGGAAGAAGTACGTGAAGGCGCGCGACGGAGAGTTCCTTCAGGTCGATGCTATAATCGGCAGGAAAATATTGGATGTCGTGCCTGCCGTGGAGGAGGCCGAAAGAAGGTCGCGAGCGTTTTCGGGCTATGAATATATCCCTGTCATAGCGAATGATTTTGACACCGTGAGTGAGATAGAGGGCGCCGTGAGGCAGGCAGTCCGGCGCTAGCTGTAAGATATTCTCGACACGTGGTTCTCCTTGTAGACCCTTATGACGCTGTCCACGAATGTGTCTATTTTCGGCTCGTGGGATACTATTATTATCTGCCTGAGGCTGAGCTGGTTTATCACGTCCCTTATCCTGTCGAGCTGCTCTGTGCTGAAGCCGTCCGTGGGCTCGTCGAGTATTATTATTTCCTTCGTCTTTATCTCGTCCGAGAGCGTGTTTATCGTCTTGTTGAGGGCGAGCCTGTATGCAAGCGCCACCGACGTCTTCTCGCCTCCGGAAAGGTTGCCGTAGTCGGTCTCGTATCCGTTCTGCTCTATTATCGGCGTGAACTTGTCGTCCACCCTGACGGAAAGCTGGTCTCCCATTATGACGCCGAACCACTGCTGGAAGAACCTGTCAAACTCGAGCTGTATGTTGGCCATGACGTTTTTCTCTATCGTGTCCACCAGAGGAAGGAAGTAGGATTCGAGCCACTGCCCTCTTTCGGAGAGCCTCAGTGACCTCTTCTTCGCCTCGGTCTTCAGCATTATTTCCTCCTCCACTCTCCTTACAGACGCCGTGATGTCGTTCCTTTCCTGCTCCTTCCTGGCCTTTGACTTCTCCAGCTTCAGCTTTTCGTCCTGCACCAGATAGAGCTCGTTCTCGGCCAGCAGTATCTTCTTCTCGGCTGTTTCGGCTTCCGCGGCGGCCGGCTTCAAAGCCTCTATATCCATTTCAAGCGACAGAATAATACCCCCGGCCTCGCTTTTTTCCTTCTCCAGGCGCTCGAGCCAGTTCTTGTCCGTATCATGGCTCTTGATGATGCTCTCCATCCTGTGGGCCCTGGCTATTGTTTCCCTCAGCATGGAGAGCTGCTCGGAGAACCCTTTCATCCGGCTTTCAATGGACTTCATCTCGTCTGCCATGGCGTCTATCTTTTTCCTGAAGCCTTCCGGGCTGGCGACCTCCTGCCCGCAGACGTTGCAGAACTTTCTTTCAAGTATGGCGGAGAGGTTGTCGGTCTCCCTTGAGATGACAGCCTTCCTGGAAATCAGCCTCCCCTTTTCCGCGTCCGTCTCGCTTGCAGCCTTTTCTAGGGATTCTATATCAGTTTGCCGGTATCCTTCGAGCGCTGCCGAGCTTTCCTCGACCCTTTTCCGTATCTCAGCTATGTCCCTCACGGCTTTTTCTACCCTTGTTTTGGCGTTCTTCATCTCAAGCTCCTTCTTCTCGGCCTCGCCTCGCAGCCTGACGTTTTTCTCGTAATCCGACTTCATCGCAGCTATGGCTCTTTTCAGCTCGCCGTGCTTCGCGTTCACTGAGCCGAGGGACGACTCTACCGAAAGCAGCTCGCCGTCCAGAGATATCATGAGATTTCTCTGCTCCTCCGCGAATTTCTTCTTCTCGTTTATGTCCTTCGAGAAGGCGTCGGCTTCCCTTTTCATGGCGCGCATCTCGGACAGCAGGCTCTTCGAGTTGCCTTTTATCCTGGAATATTTTTCGGCGTCGAAGACGTTTCTCAGTATCTCAAGCCTGGTCTCGGGCTTCAGGAGTATGGACTTCATCTCTTCCTGCGGGGTGTAGACGGTATACCTGAATATGCCGGGCTGCGAATACCCGAGCATCCCCATTATGGCGGCTTTCAGTTCGGTGGGGCTCATCTGAGTCTCCTTGCCGTTTTCTGTTATGGAGCCTGAGTTCTGCGTCACGCTCTTCCCCCTCTTCAGGGTTCTTTTCACGGATATGGTCTTCCCGCCCGACTCGAACTCGAGTTCGACGAACCCGTCGTCCGCGCCGTGCCTTAGCATCTCCGAGCCCTGCAGTTCCCCCTTCTTCAGGCCGAAGAGGGCGAAGTCGACAGCCATCAGTATGGTGGACTTGCCGGAGCCTATGTCCCCCGAGAGAAGGGTCGCCTTCTCGGGAAAATCTATCTTTTCGTCCGTGTAGCTCCTTATGTTGCGGAGGCTGACGGATTTCAGCATCATATTTCCAGCACCTTCTTCGCCTCGGATATTATCCTTTCTTCGTACAGCGAGGCGTTTTCGTTTTCCTGCTTCTCTGCCTTGAGGCATCTCATCAGTTCCCTCACCGCCGTGGAGTTCTCGATGCCGGCCATTTTTATCTGGCTTTCGTGCTCGCTTATTATCTCCCTTTCCATGTCCTCTATGGACGACGAATGGCGTATCTTTATCTCCTCGAACTCCTTCGTCGTGAGGGCGTTGCGGTTTATTTTGATGGATATGGCGCCGTCTTTTATCGCCTCGTTTATTATTGAATGAAAATCTATGTCTGTCGGCTTGCCGCTTTCGAGCGTTCCGGCAACTCTGAGGAGGACGAACTTTCCTTTGCTGCCTTCCAGCTTCTCCCTCGCCTCGCGTTCTATGTCTTCCGGGCGCTTGCCATCGGCATCGATTCTTATCAGCTTCGTCTCGAAAAGCCTCATGTCGAGCCACCGCATGTCGCCGTCCTCGAATATATAGAACCCGCTCTCGTAGTTCTCCAGCTCGTCGAAGCTTGTCGGGAACAGGACGCCGGCATACATCACTTTCCTGCCTTCGTACTCCCACTCGAGGCGCTTGTGCACGTGGCCGCTCGCGTAATGGTCGAATCCCTTCGGGAGAAGCGACATGGGCATGGACTCGAGCTTCATGCCTTCCGGCCTGCATTCCGTTATGGCCGCGTGGAAGGCGAATATCTTCATTCCGCTTCCCCTTTCGATGCTCCTGTCAAGTTTGCGGAAATATTCGCTGTCAAGGGCATTCCTCATCCCGACAATGCCCGTGAGCCTGGCTCCGGAAGGGTCCTCGGTGAAGGACAGCCTGAACTTCCCGTTTTCCTCGACGCCTTTGGCGACGTTCATCAGCAGTCCTGCATCCTCCAGGACGGAGAGCATGGTCTTCCCCGTCGGTGAGAAGTCGTGGGAGCCGTTTATCGCGTAGAACCTGATGCCGGCCTCCTTGCATTTTCTCAGGACTGCCGCCGCCTTCCGCAAAGCATCTATACCAGGTATTGACGTGTCGAAGAAGTCCCCGCACTGCAGGATGAAATCGACCTTCTCCTTTATGCATATGCCGACGGCCTTCTCAAAAGCCTGTAATGGGTATTCCCTCATGTCGGGCTGGGACGACCATGAGCCGAGATGGCAGTCGGGGAACTGCGCGAACTTCATGATGATAAGATAGTTAAAAATTACTTAAGAGTTTGACAGGCTAAATATACAGATAGGAATGGACATTATATGAGAGCCAGAGATTATGACAAAGAAGACATGGAAAAGGTAAAATGCAGCATATGCAGTAACGAAATGGATTGCCCAAGTTGCAGAGCCCGGACAAACGAGTTAAGGAATGCAGAATTTATGCTTTTTGTGGCAGTTTAACCAAGATACCTTTTATGCTGTCTTTTGGCATCCTTTTCGAGGCATTGAGAATTTCGATTGAAATTATTTTGCCGTCTTTGGTGTAGTCAATAATTATGCCCTCGGCTATTTCTTTGCTTACTTCATATTTGCCTTTCTGGAATTCAATGTCCATTGAATCCGTTTCAGGATCGTATACAATTTCCATCGGTTTCACCCATATCTTTCAGGCTTTGAATAGTATGCAGTAATAACCTTATATGCATTTCCTTCTTTTTCATATATCACTCTCAAAAGATATTTCCCTATAACTTTTTGT
>JACPAH010000025.1 GCA_016180925.1 Candidatus Aenigmatarchaeota archaeon | reverse complement strand
TAAGGTGTTTCAAAAATGGCGAAAACAAAAACGGCGAAAGCGGCAGAAGGGGAGAAGATTTACACGATACCTCTCCGCAAGGCTTACAAGAAGGCCCACCAGAAGAGGACGCCTTACGCCGTCGGCATAGTCAAGAAATACATAACAACCCACACGAAAGCCTCATCGGTGAAGCTGGGAAGCCGCCTCAATGAGGAGCTGTGGGAAAGGGGGATAAAGAAGCCCCCGAGAAGGGTGAGGGTGAAGGCCGTCATCGAGGAAGGCACCGCAAAGGTGGAGCTGATGGGCCACGATTACACGGAGTTCAAGGCCGCCCCGAGAAAGGAGAAGCTCGACATAAAGGAGAAGCTGATGGAAAGGATGGGACAGAAGGCGGCCAAGAAGGAAGAGATGGAAAAGGTCCTCGAAGGCAAGAAGGAGAAGCCCGAAGAGGAAAAGATAGACAAGTCCATTGTCGAGAAGCAGCTCGAGGAAGACAAGAAGGAAAAGCTCGCTGAGAAGGCCAAAGAACAATAAAGCAATATTTCTTAATCATTCATCTGCTATTCCGTTCAATTTCTGCCGAATCCAGAACGGCCATGCATACCTGAAATTTCCGAACATCTCATCTGCATAGCCTTCCAGTGTCCTGTAAACATGAGCCTGATGCACTGATGTCTGCCCATTGCCGTCGGTGAGCGTTATATCATAATGCGGCTCTTCGTGCCGCCTCAGTTCCGTGCACACGACTTCCACATCCTGACCGCGATATATGGACGGGACAAAAACCCTGTCGCCCGGATTCAGTTTTGTTGCTTCCTCCGTTCTCATTATCAGCCTATATCCTGAATTTTCTTAAGGCTGAAAACTCCGCTTCCGCGTGGTCACGCTTTCTTCACGTACTTGCAGTCGACAAGCATGTATTCCCCGTTGACATGAATCCCGATATCATAATGGCTCCGCTGGGAAATATCGAGGTTTCCGTTGTATATCCTTACATCCCCCCTGCGGCGGTAGATGACTTCCGTCACTTCAAACTCCCCTTCCCACAGGCAGGGCACGCGCACGATGCTGCCGGGCATGATGGTAGACGCTTCTTCCATCCTCATGAAATATATCTACCGCCAAATTTCTTATACAGGCTCATACAATTATTATAATGCTGTTGAAAGGCAAAGTCATGCCCGGCCCGATGCGTGGCGAGGGCCTCATGGAGCATTTCCACTACAGGATTGTGCATACCCTGGGCTTCGAACCGTACAAGGGCACCCTGGACATAAAAATTGAGCATGACATCAGGGTAGGCGATTATGCGACAAAGACAATCGACCACGTCATCCTTGACGGAAGGACCGTGATAGACGCCTATCTGTGCCCTGTCACGATACGCAAGGGCGAGAAAAGCACGAAGGCGTGGATAATCAGGAAGAGCGGAGAAGTGTTCTCAAAAAGCATCGTCGAAATAATCTCCAAGGAGCGCATAAAGGACGAGCTTGATATAAAGAACGGCGACGAAGTCGAGCTTGAGATACCCGGCACCAAGGTTAAGAAAAGCGAGCGGAAGAAGCATTTTGCAAAGCGCTTCCGCAGGATGAAGCAGGACATCCCGCACATCGTCGGGAGCGACACGACCCTGATGAAGCGATAAGATTTATATACAGCTCCCGGCAATACTTATTTCTAAAGGAGCTAGATGAAAAACAGGTTAATCTTTCTGTGCATAGTGTACCGTTCTCTTATGCCTCAACGTTCTATGACGTGCATGCGCTGACGTCAAAATCCGCGTACAACATAAATGAGACTATGGTGATTTACGGATACGTGTTCAACGTGACGTCCAATTCCACTGCGAATACGACATCTTACCTTGTGGAGAATTCAACCGTCTCTGTCGTGATCAAGAATTCTACAAATTCCACCATAGCCAGCTATACTCTCTATACCAATTTAAACGGCTCTTTTTACTCCAATAACACGCTTTACAACACTAACGTGACAATTCTCGCCCCTAACTCGACCGGCACCTACAGGATTAATGTCACATACACAGACCCTTCAAACGCCACATGGTCTTCCGTTCTTCCCATAATTGTTGTCAGCAAGCAGGTGGATGAAATCACGATAAGCGCGAACAAGGCGTCCTTTTCCGCGTCTGAATCCATGCAGCTCACGATAATGGCCGTCCAGATAAGCGGGGACAGTGCGCTTGGAGTGAACAGCACCGCAATAAACGGCACCGTCAGGAGATACAACGACAGCTCAATACAATCAAGATTCAACTGCACGACTGCCAGCGACGGAAGGTGCTACGTGACGCTGAGCGCGCCGTCTTCGGTGAATAAGTATTTCATTGAGGTGAACAACTATCTGGGCTACATGAGCTTCAGCGTTGTTCAGTTCGACATAGACCTCTATGTCAGGGACAGCACCGGAACCAGCTATAAAAATATCTTCAGGACAGGCGAATCCGGCCTCATCGAGGTGAGAATCAGTTCTTCAAGCCCGTCCGGCTCCTATAACGCCACAGGAAGCATAGCGGACTCCTCGGGCGCCGGAAAGCAGAACATGACTTCGGTTCTGCTCAACGTCTCGAACGGATTCGTGAACTCACTTTCCTTCACGGTAAACAATGCCTTCACGGCGGGCTCGGTGTACACCGCAAACGCGACTGCCACCGACGGGACCAACACCATCACAAAAACCGCCATGTTTGAAGTGAGAGACTGGACATTCAATTTCGCGAAAAGGAAGACTGATTCCGGCTTTGAGTACGGCTACACTGTATTCCCGGACACTTACATGTTTTTGCAGGTGTTCCCGACAGAGCGCGAGAACAGCACCGTGATAAAGAACCTCACTGATGTGAACATAAGCATCTCCCTCAAGAACGCGCTCGGCATACAGCTTTCCAATGCGAGCGTCGTATACAACGCAAGCTGCGGAACCATTGACTGCTACGACTTCAACCTGACGTCGCCGTCTGCCATAGGCGATTACATGATTTCGGTTCTGCTGAACTACAGCAGCGTATCAATGGCCCAGGAAAGGAACATCAAGGTGACGAATACGCTGGCGTCAATATTCTCTGCGGACTCCGAAGGAGCCATAAAGGAGCTTTTCAGCCCCACCGAATACGTTTACATAAAAGTTTCCGCGAAGAACAAGACAACGAACATAAGCATATCGGATGTCGACGTCGGCGCGCTGATTTACGAGAACGGAACCGCAACGAGCTACTCGCAGGCATCCGGAAACACGACAAACATCACGGACAGCACATATGAATGGGTATGGAATTCCTCGTCGTCGCTTCTGCGCCTCGACCCGTCGAAAACCGGCGGGATATACATACTGGAAATGTACGCCAATAACAGGTCTGCATATGCCACGACAAAATTTGCCATAAACCCCTATGACGTATGCGCGCAGGCAAAAGCCACTTCGGACACGAATACTGTGGACTACTGGTGGCAGTTCAGGACAACTGACACCGTGTATTTCCAGATAACAATAAACGAGGCCCAGAACCCGTCAGGAAAGGTCTTCAACACGTCAGCCGCGCAAAACGGCACGTACGGGATAGGCAGCGCATGCTCCTTTGACACGACGAAGAAACAGGCGGTGACCAACGCGACCATCACAATAGCAAAGGTCCTCAATACCGACAGCAACAGGGAGGAGTCGCTGAACACCACGTCATCCATATGCCAGTCAACTGACAGCAGCGGCAGCTACCTCTGCACGGCCCAGGCGGACGACAACAGATGGGACGCCGGGAAGCATGCCGTATTCTTCAATGTCGTGGACAACAACAAAAACACGACAGACAAGGGCGTGGGCTTCTTCGAGACGCGGGCTTTCTACATATACGGCTACCCGAACACGTGGTATAACAAGAACACCGACAACATAACCTTCAGCGTAAAGCTGTACGAGGCAGGGAGCGGCTGGTGGAGCAGCGGCACAGGATTATCAGGAACGATAACAATTGAAAAGATAAACAACTACGGCTCTTTCGGCGAATGGATATGGCCGCCTGTCCAGTACCCTTACAACACGACGGGACTGAACGCCACGACCGTTACAAACGGCGCCGGAACGCTGAATGTCACAGTTAACAGGACAAAGGACGGGATATGGAAGTCGGGAAACTACGCGGTTGTCGTGAAGGCTGTTGTCAACGGGGAGACGGACTACGGCGAGATATGGTTCACGGTAAGGAAGTGGGACGCCTACGCGCTCCCTGTCGAGGTTTCTGGAACCAATTATATCTACAAGAACTCGTTCAACGGCAGGGAGAACATAAGCCTTTACGTCCGGCTCTCTGAGGCGGGGGGATATTCCGACACCGGAGGAACCTATATCGGGAATGTCAGCATCAGGGTGAAATCAATCCAAGACTATTCAAAATGGCCAGCGACTGCTATATCCACCACTTCGTACAACAGCACAATAGCGGCTGTAAACACTTCAAGCCCGTGGTACTCAACCTCGAACGCCGCGCAGAACTATCCTGGCCATGTCGTCAACATAACAAAGCTGGGCTCGTGGGACCCGGGCTACTACAGCGTTGTCCTTGACATCAACGGGACGGAAACAGGATACGGATGGTTCAATGTCATAAACTTCCAGACAAACACGTTTCCTGCAAACAGTACAGGCTCAAACAATTACTATTTCACTGGCACAACTCCTATCTACTTCAACGTCACCACCACAAAGAGCTGGAAAGGCTCCTATGCAGCCGCCGATTACGTAAACACCACCATATATGACGGCGTTGTGAGGGTGTGGCAGCAGTCCACGAACTCCTACCTTGAATTCAACTACCCCGAAAACTTCAACATCACGCCCCTTAATGTGCCGAACGGCAGCGCGATTATCAGCATAAACAAGAGCACTTCGTGGGCTTCCGGCTGGTATTATGGCGAGCTGACGCTCAAGGACCCAGACAATCTCACAGGAAAAGGCTGGATATACTTCTCCGTGAAGCCGTTCAGGATCAGCACATCCGGCAACAGCCTGACTTCGACAACGAGAAACCTTAGTTTGAACCTGTCCATACTGGAACCCGAGTATTCACAGAACACTAACAGGTTCGCAAATTATACGGTTGAAAAGATAACGGAAACCATATGGTCGTACACAGGCAGGACGTTCAGGCAGTACAACTTCTCGCCTGCAACCAATTTCACGCAAAATATATCGCTTAATGTCAGCCCTATAAACGGCAGGTGGTCGCCCGGATGGAGGTATATCAGCGTGGTCGTGAAGGACAACAACACGAATTCCACAGAGGAGCAGTGGTACTCGTTCCAGGCGCTTCCTTTCCAGACAAGCGTTTCGAGGACGTCCGGGGCTACAATAGGCCCCAACACAAATGTGACTGTCAACGTAACATTAACCGACCCGATAACAGGAGCCCGGACAACCGGAAACGTTTCGTCCGTGTACTACTGGGGATGGCCGTCAAAAACGCAGTACAGGTTTGTCGTGGGCACGTGCGATTCCCAGGTCAACGGCACATGCATGGTAAACGGGAGTGCCACAGTCACGATAGTGCCGCCGACAGGCGGGTGGGAAGAGGGCTACAGGTACATGTACTTCAACTTCATTGACAGCCAGGATGCCTCGTCCACCGTGGAGACGTGGAACAGCATCTACTTTGAGGTCAGGCAGACGCTTTCCGGGTACACGTATGCCGTCGACAAGAATGCCAACTATGTCTACAGGTACACGAATGACGCAAATGTCACGATGTACCTTTACAGCCTGCAGAACCTGAGCGGCAGTGCGGTCAGCGTGAACATAACCAACGTCCAGTATGCGCAGTCGGAGTCCAACTGCTGGAGCGATTCGTGCAGAAATTATCAGGACGTGCCGTGGTTCGTCGCCACATACAGCAATGCGGCATTCTCTCCGTATTCCGGAAGCAACATTACCGGAAGTGGCTACGTAAGGCTCAACAAGACAGGAAACTGGTCGAACGGAGAATATTACGTAAGGATAAGCGTTTCATCCGGCGGCGACACCGCGACAATAAAGAACGGCTATTTCAGGGTGGTTGATAATTCAATTCCGCATGTCGTCATCACCAGCCCGGCGCTCGATTCGGTGATAGAATCATCAACGCTCACTGTGACGGCAACAACCTCCGAGAACGCGCAGTGCTGGTCAACAATATTCGATTACGGGTCATATTGCGGAAGCAGTGGCAGGAACACGTCCCTTTGCAACGCGACAAAATACAGCAATGCAACCACAAAATATTACGACACCATTTACCCGACAATTAGATATCTTATTGCAGGCGGCACGATACTGTATGAAAGCGGGACGTACGGGACGTCGGGAGGCACGTCACACTCATTAACAGTATCCACTGCATACATGACAAACCAGCATTATGCTGTCGAAGCCTGGTGTTATGACAATGACTGGAACTATGGGACAAATGCAACAGTCATCCTCGTGAACAAGTCGTCAGCGACGCTCTCCGTCACCATAAATTCGCCGGCCAACACGACATACAACACCACAAACATAAGCCTGAATTACAACGCAAACGGGGCCAATATAGACAGGTGCCAGTACAACCTCAACGGCCAGGCCAGTGTCGCTTTGGGTGCATGCACAAATATAACATTCATAGCTTCCGAAGGCTCCAACAACATAAGAATTTATGTGAACACCACTCTCGGGGCGGTGAACTCAACAATAGTCTACTTCAGTGCCGTCAGGAACAACACGGCGCCGTCAAGCGGGCTGCTGATAGCGAGCAACACGACGTTCTCGAAAGGAATCCATAACCTTTCGGCTGGCATCAACATAACATCCCCGAACGTCTGGCTCAACTGTAATTCGGCTGTACTGAAAGGGAACGGGAGCGGGACCGACGCCGGAATAAGGTCAATAGGATATGAGAACATAACGATAGCGAACTGCACTGTGATGAATTTCGCCTTAGGCATGAGGCTGCAGGCAGGCAACCTGTCGCTGGTGCTCCGCAACAACAGCATCCGCAATAACACGGTCGGGATAAACCTCACATTAAGCTCAACTGTTACGATAGCCAACAACAGCATAAACAACAACACGCTCTACAATTTCGTGAACAACCAGAGCGCCAACATAACGGTCGCAAACAACTGGTGGAATTTAACGAATGCCAGCTTAATAAACCAGACAATATATGACGTTTATGACGACGCCGGCTTCGGCATTGCGGCGTTCACGCCGTTCCTTAATGTTTCGGTGGGATAAATGAAAGCAATATACGTTTTGCTGATGATTGCGGCGATGTCCGCCGCAGGCCTCTCTGCGCTTAGCGTTGAAAGCTTCGTGTGCAACAGCCAGTCAGGAACCGTTGTCGCGGAAAGCGGCGGCACTCTTGTGTGCCAGGCATCGGTGAAGAACGGCGACAGCCAGAATTCAGCAGCCTTCAATTCCGCGAAGCTTCTCGTCAGCGGCGTGTGGACGGACGCGACCTCCTACACGGGCGGCGGCTTTGACACGACAATAAGCGCCGGAGGCTCCACGACGGCCACCTTCACGGGAATAGGCACTGTTTCCCCCGGTCCGGCAAACAAGTTCCAAGCGATACTTCTTGACGACTCCACGGACACATTTGCCGCCGACACCACGGTCAACGTCCTTGCCGTGAAATCCGTCACAGCCGATGCCACGCTGTCCTCCGCGACAGAAGGCCAGCAGTTCAGGATGGACTCCACGACAATAATCGGCGGAGACCCGTCATCAGCAACGCTGGCGGCATCGCTTTCAGGCGGATGCAGTCTGGCGGCAGGCGAAACCGCCACGAAAAGCATCGGGGACGTGTCAAACAATGATGTCGTTTCGCGCTCATGGCAGGTATTGCAGGGGAGCAGCAACTGCCAAATCACGGTGACAGGCTCCATAACCGCTTCTTCTGTCACGGTCCAAAGGACTGCGACGGCGACTGTAACCAATCCGGATGCAGGCAGTTCCGGAAGCAGCTCTTCATCAAGCACCACCAGTTCAGGCGGCGGGAGCGGAGGCGGCGCAGCCTCATCCCAGACAAAGGCGGTTGTCGTGAAAGAAACATCAAGCTCTATAAAAGCGACGTTCTCCTCTATACCCAAAGGCAACAGCGCGGTGATAGAAATCCCTGATGACGTCGATGCGGGCATCACAAAGCTTGTATTCAAGGCCTCCAATTCTATAGGAAGCTCCTATGTGAACGTGATGAGTTTGGATGTAAAGCCCTCATCCGTGGCAGATGTCGGGACAGGAGACGTTTACAAGTATATAGAAATATCCCACAATATCTCAGAGGGGTCGATATCCGAAGCCACGCTCTATTTTGACGTGGAAAAGTCGTGGCTCGGCGCAAATGACATAGATGCCGACAAAGTCTACCTGAACAGGTATAACAGCGGGAGATGGGACAAGCTTGCGACAAGCAGGATAAACGAGACTTCCGCGGCGTTTTCATACAGTTCCTCCACGCCCGGCTTCTCCGTGTTCGCGATAAGCGGCGAAAAGAAAAGCGGTGAAACTGTATCGGAAAAACAGCCAACTGCCGGTGAAACGCAAAAACAGCCTGAACCTTTTATAAGCGGCGAGGTGGCAAAAATTATAATGGATTACAGCCCTCTAATACTCGCGGTTGTCTTAATAGTCGTGGCTATCCTCGGCTACTTCTACTACCACGGTCACCGCCACATGAAACACAAAAAAGCCGGATACAGCTACAAGCCGAACAAATGAAAGAAACACATTTATACGCCAAGTCCCCATATTCCTATAATGTTCAGGTGGTACGGTGTATATAATTTACCTGTCGTTTTACAGGGCAATAGTCAAAGACAACGACAGGATATGGAAATGATACACCTTAAATACGCTTCAATTACATCTTTCTTATGAATTTCGAGCGCATGAACTTCGAGGGCGACCCAAACCTCGGCCTGTACGGCTTCGCCACGGACAAATACGTCCTGACAGGCATGAACAGCAAAAAGATGCTGCAGAAGATGGAAAAAGTCCTCAAGGTGAAGCCCCTGAGCACGATGATGCTCAACACCAATTTCGCCGGCATATTCTGCAGGGGAAACTCGCAGGGCATCGTGCTGTCTGAAATCATGAAAGGGCATGAGCTCCCGTCGCTCAAAAAGATGTTCGACAAGGTCCTGATGCTGAAGACCGACTATTCGGCAATGGGAAACCTCATACTCATGAACGACAACGGCATAATAATATCGCCCCTGATAAGAACCCATGCCAAGGAGATAAGGGATTTCTTCTCCCTGCCTTGCGAGGCGACGAGCATAGCGCGGAGCCAGATAGTCGGGAGCCTCGGACTGGCAACAAACAAAGGATGCCTCGTGCATCCCAGAACCACCGACTCAGAAAAGCGGAAGATAAAGGACGTGCTTGGCGTCGATGTCGACATAGGGACCGTCAACTTTGGCTCCCCGTTCCCGTCTTCGGGCGCCATGGCAAACAGCAACGGCTTCATTGCGTCGCCGGAAAGCTCCGGGCCCGAGCTGGGAAGGATAACCGAAGCGCTCGGATTTATTTAAATATTTTCTTGAGCTATTGAGAATCATGCTTTCGCCGATAGCGCAATATGTAATAAGACTGGTTGCAAATGAGCCGGGCGAACTTGACAGATACGATTTAAAGCTGGTTGCCGGAAGGATTGCACCTCCATAAGGGCCGGGACCGGAAACATACGTGGACGAGGCCATTGCAGCCGGCCGCATAACAGGGCGCCGGCCATACAGTACTTCCGACAAGGAGTTCTTTTATCCCATGACTTCGCCAGGCACCTGCTATCCGACAACTTCTTGAACTACTTCTGACGAATTATTGTCATGTGGCTCGAGGAAAAGACGTGGCAGAAGATACGAAAGCTCGTCCCTATACCCTCTGTCGACGGCGTCATAATAAAGGACGGGAAAGTTCTTCTTCTGAAGCGTGCCGTGAAACCTGCCGGGAAATGGTGCCTGCCGGGAGGCCGCATAGATTTCAGGGAAAGTGCCGAAAGCGCAGCGAAGCGCGAGGTGTTTGAGGAGACAGGGCTCCGAACTACCGTGGAAAGGCTCGTGGGAGTCTACTCGGAGCCGAATCGCGACAAGAGGCGGCACGCCGTCTCCATCGCATATATCATGAAGCTCACGGGCGGCAAGCTGCGAATAAATGATGAGTCGAGCGATGCAAAATACTTCGACAGACTCCCGCCGAATATGGCATTTGACCATGCAAAGATGGTCCGGGATGCCTTTAAAATCCTTCGGAAAAAATGATTTGTATGAGAAATGAGAAGGAGCTGCAGAAGAAATATCTTTACGGGCAGCTGCTGAAGCAGCAGGCGACAGTCCTCGTAGAGGAGAAGCAGGCGATAGAAGCCCGGCTGGGTGAGGTGGCCATGACAAAAGAGGCCATAAACCGCATAGGCGTCTCAACAAAAGGCGACCTGATGTGGTCGCCAATGGGCAGCGGTGCGTTCATGGTATCCAACATAGCCGATACAAAAAACGTCCTTGTGAACGTGGGGGCAGGCGTTCTTGTCAAGACCGGCCATGCCAATGCGCTCCTGATACTTGAAGGCAGAATGAAGGAGCTGCAGGAAGCCGATGCCAATATAACCGCCGAACTCAGCAAGTTCGCGCAGCAGCTGGGAGCCCTTGAAAGCGAGATGCAGCAGATGGTGCACGAAGAAGAACACAAAAAAGAGATGAAAGACTCCCATAAGCACAATCACGGCGAGAAGATAAAGGGAACCGGCGGGTAATTCAAGTTTAAAAACACTTTGTATATACCATTTCTCATGCCAGATGAAATGTTTGTTCATATTACACCAAGTCATGGTTTTAGATACACTGAATTTGGAATCGGATTTAAGTTAGGAAATATGGGCGGCTACACTTTTGCCAGAACAAGCGAAGACGTAGCATCCAGAATAATTGATTATGCAAGAGAAGAACGGCCTTCAAGAATCAGTATCACTGCACAATGGCCTTATCCAACAGATGAACTTCCTGTCGTTAAAGAACTTGTCCATGAAGCCACAGGTGTTGAAGTCAGGTAAAAGATTTCAGGAAGCCGTTTCGGCGGGTTTGAAAACTACAGTAAACCCGTCTGCATCCGAGTCAAAATAGTCGACAGGGAACCTGGATTCAATGTCTCTGCAAATTGCCCGTCCTCTTGAAAATTTCAGTTCATTCGCTTCCATATTAGATCTGTCAACAGGACCCTCAATTCTGAGCCCTTCCGCTCTATGACCGTCGTAGTCAAATCCTATTGCAGGCCGGGCCATATAATAAACATTTCCCGGAAATTTGTAATAAAATGCCTGCCCTTCTTGCATGACTTCGAAGTCATCCAACCCATCCGGGCTCCATAGCAATATTTTTCCTAGAAGACCCATCCTGCCCTCTTCGTCAAGTGAATTCCATACACCTCTATAATGGCTTCTTTCCGGTTCGCTTGCATACTTAAGGACCCTGCCAAAGACCCTTACCCACCCTTCGCTGTATTCCATTCAATAGCTATGGAACAATTTTATTTAAGCGTCCAACCTAATCTATTCCTATGTTCGGCGCTCTGAAGAAGAAGCTGCAGGAGGCTGTGAAGAAGGTATCGAAGGCCGTTTCTGAAGACAGGCCTGTTCAGGAGAAAGAAGTTACTGAAGCGCCGAAAGAACAGCCGCTGGAAAAGGAAATACGCTGGATGGAGAAGAGGGCGAAAGACACCCTCCTTGATTTTGAAAAGCCCCCGGAGAAGGAGCTCATTCTCCATAAAGAACCAGCTCCGCTTGAAGAGATGAAGGAGAAAGAAGACGAAATACTCAAGGAAAAGGAAAAGCTTGACGCAATTATCCGGAAAGACGCCGAGCCGGAAACAACTACTCAGGAAAAAGAATTCCTTGCGCCGGAAATGACGGACTTCGAGAAGCACGAGCTCATGGCCGAGGAAGGCAAAAAGAAGAGCCTTTTCAGCGGCCTCATAAAGAAAGTGAGCGAGAAACGCCTTGAGGAAAAAGACGTGGACAAGGTTGCAAGGGAGCTCCATCTCACGCTTCTGGAGAACGACGTCTCGATGGAGACGGCCGACAGGATATCGGAGGACTTGAAGAAGGAGCTTGTAGGGAAGAACGTGCCCAGGGGCAAAATGGAGGATGCCATAAAGGACGCCCTCAGGAACTCGATGCTCGACGTATTGAGGCAGGAAAAACCGGATATCAACAAACTCATCAAGGAAAAGAGAGGCGAGCCGTTCGTTATCGTATTTCTTGGATTCAACGGAACAGGGAAAACGACCAACCTCTCGAAGCTCGCAAGCATGATGAAGGAACACAGGCCTGTCCTGGCTGCAGCCGACACTTTCAGGGCAGCAAGCATAGAGCAGCTTGAGGAGCATGGCAGGCGGCTCGGGATGAAGGTGGTGAAGCACACATACGGAAGCGATTCGGCGGCAGTCATATTCGACGCCAAGAAGCACGCCGCGGCTTCGGGCAGCAGGCTGGTGCTTGCAGACACGGCAGGCCGGAGCCATGCCAACGTGAACCTGATGGACGAGCTGAAGAAGATATGCAGGGTCAACAAGCCCGACATGAAGATACTTGTCCTTGACTCCCTGACAGGCAACGACATATACGACCAGGTGAATCTGTTCAACGATGCCGTTGGCATTGACGGCATAATACTCTCTAAAGCGGACGTCTACGACAAGGGCGGAGCTGCGTTGTCGGCCGCGCACACGTCGAAGAAGCCGATATTATATCTCGGAACAGGACAGAATTACGAGGACCTGAAGGAGTTCGACCCGGAAGAAATCATCAACAGCCTTCTTGAATAGAATATTTTACTCCATGCCGATGTCTACGAGCTTGCGCACGGCGTCGCGAACGGCCTCGCTCCTGTTCGGGTAGACGCCTTTCTTCACCAGAACATCGATATTCCTTATCTGCCTTTCTGTCAATCTTATCTGAACTGTTTCCATTACCACTGAAACACCTCTCA
>JACPAH010000024.1 GCA_016180925.1 Candidatus Aenigmatarchaeota archaeon | reverse complement strand
AACTCTATGCGCATCTTGTTCGCATCAAGATATCTTGTGAGAGGCGCGTCATCGGAAATCTCATTCTTCCACATGCGTCTGACATTGAATTTCTCAAAGTCTTTTCGTCTTAAGGCAAAGCTGCCGCCCCATATAAAGCGGTACTTGCCTGTCATCAAAGAGAAGCCTATGCCATCCCATGCCGCGCGCAGGCAGGATACTAGGCCGGAACGCAGCGGAAAGTACCACCTGTAGCCGGTTGTTGCTGCAATGCTTCTGTCCTGAAGAGGCTCCACAAGGCTTCGCAGCCAGTCCTTTGCAGGAAGGATGTCCGAATCGGCAAATACCAGTATATTTCCTTTCGATTTCTCGACTCCGGTAAGAAGGGCCGAGTTCTTGCCGCTGTAATTCCTGAAATGCCTGTTGACAAGTATCCTGGCGTTCCCGAACTTCTTCAGGATTTTCACGCATCCGTCCTTCATGTCATCGACGACAAAAATAAACTCCTTCCTTCCTGGATAGTCCTGAGAAAGCAGGGCCCTTGTGCCATCCTCAAACCTGTAGTCGACGCCCCTGCAGGGCATGATGACGGAAATAGGAGGCGCATATCTGCCCCATTCCTTGCGCAGGAGAAGCCTTTTTCTGGTGCCGGCAATGCCCTTCATGAAGTAAATCTCTGAAAGTATGACAAGGACCGCCAGAATTTCCAGAATCATTAGATTACTTTGACGGTGCTTTCTTAACCGTTTCCGTGAATTAAGACTAATGCCTGTGAAATGGTTCGAGTGGGGCAAGGAGGCTTTCGAGCTCTCAAGAAAAGAAAAAAAGCCCGTTCTTCTTGACATACACGGAGTCTGGTGCCATTGGTGTCACGTAGCCGATAAAACTACATATAGCGACCCTCTTATTATCAAAGAAATTAATGACAATTTTGTTCCGGTAAAAGTCGACACGGACAGGCGGCCCGATATAAACGAGAGGTACAACCAGGGCGGCTGGCCTACGACAGTCTTCCTGGACAGCAACGGCAACATCATAACAGGCGCGACATACGTGCCGCCTCATGAGTTCGGATTCATGCTGGAGCGGGTGAAGAACTTCTACGAGAAGAACGCCGAAAAGATACCGCAGATGACGGAAAGGGAAAGAAAGCCCGCTGAAATTGACCTGGCCGGCGTGCCGGAAGAGGTTTCAATGCGGGTCAAGGAAAGCTTCGACGTGAATTACGGGGGATTCGGACACGGCCAGAAGTTCCCGATGAGCGAAGTGATAGAGTTCTGCATCTTCATGAGGAAGGACAGCCAGTTCAAGATGTTCGCCCTCATGACCCTTGACAGGATGACGGCGCTGCAAGACGGCGTTGAAGGCGGGTTCTTCAGGTATTCCGTGAGCCCCGACTGGAGCGTGCCGCACTACGAGAAGATGCTTGAGGGCAACGCCGAAGTGATAAGGAGCTATGTCCACGGCTACGCCCTTACAAGGAAGAAGGAGTATGCCGACACGGCGAGGAAGGCCATAGGCTATGTGATGAAAAACCTTGCCGGGGACGCGTTTTACGGGAGCCAGGACGCCGACGAGGAATATTACAGCCTCGGGATGGAGGAGCGCAGCAAGCGCGAGAAGCCCGGCATAGACAAGACCATATTCACAAACTTCAATGCGAAGATGATATCAGCCCTTCTGGAGGCTTCAGTGTTCGTCGACGCTTCCTACAGGAAAACGGCTCTTGAAGTAATTGGATTCATACTGGAAAATCTTTATTCCACGGAGAAGGGATTCCGGCACTGCGCCGGCGGTGAATATGGTCTCTTGACAGACAACTCCCAGATGCTCAGGACATTGCTGGATGCTTATGAGACCACGACAGACATGAGATATTTGGAATTGGCGAAGGAGACCGCGTCATTCATAGAGAAGAACTTCTTCGATGGCGTCACACTCAATGACAGACTCCGCGGGAACGACATCGGCATGCTGCGCATGAGGAACAGGAACCTCGCTGAAAATTCCACTGTCGCGGACTCTTTCATAAGAATAGCGTTCCATACCGACGACGGCTCATTCATGGAAAAGGCGGAAAACATACTGAAGGATTTGGGGGATGTTTACGGGATGTACGGCATGATGGCCGCGCCTTATGCGCTGGCGATAGAGCGCCTCAGCGGCGTCCAGGTAAAGCTACAGTGCAGCGCTCCGGAATATGACGAAGCGCTGAAGATATTTAACCCGCTCAGGATGATTAGATTCATAGTGGAAGGCCAGTTCACGGCCGGCATCTGCAAAGGCACGGTGTGCATGCAGCCGGCCAAAAGCATGGAAGAGCTAAGAAAGGTGCTTGAATCATAAGTCTTAATATCTCATTAAGACTTTGATTTCAAAGAGTATGCATTTTAATCCATATTTTCATACTCTTATGAAATGAAAGAACTTCTTTTCGGCACTGCAGGAATACCAATAAGCACCGCGGAAAGGAACACCCTGAACGGAATCTCGAGGGTGAAGGAGATGGGCCTTGGCGCAATGGAACTCGAGTTCGTCCACAGCGTCAACATCTCGGAGGAATTGGCGCCTTCGGTGAAGGAGGCAGCCGAGAAGAACGATGTTATCCTGACATGCCACGGCCAGTACTACATGAACCTCAACTCCAAAGAAGTGAAAAAGCAGGAAGCCACTATAGAACGCATACTAAAGGCGGCACGCATCGCGAACATGTGTGGGGCATGGAGCCTGTGCTTCCACGCAGCCTTCTACATGGGAATGGAGAAGGAGGCCGTATACAATACAGTGAAAGAGGCGCTGAAGGAAGTATCGAAAACGCTCCGTGACGAGGGAAACAAGATATGGATACGCCCCGAGACTACGGGCAAGGGAACGCAGTTCGGCGACCTTGACGAACTGCTGAGGCTGTCGGAAGAAGTGGAAGGCGTGATGCCCTGCGTGGATTTTTCGCATTTCCACGCAAGGACGAACGGCAAATACAACACTTATGACGAGTTCTCTCAAATCATGTCATCAATAGAGAAGCGCCTCGGGAAGAAAGCCTTAAGCGAGATGCACATGCACCTGGCAGGCATAGCGTACGGGGAGAAGGGCGAGAAGCACCACCTGAACCTGAAGGAAAGCGACCTCAAATACAGGGAGCTTGCAAAAGCCATGAAGGACTTCGGCGTGAAAGGCGTCCTCATATCGGAAAGCCCCAACATCGAGGAAGATGCCCTGCTGATGAAGAAGGTTTATGGAACAAACTTTTAGGGATTGTTAAAAGCATATAAACCCTTCTATCCTAAGTATGTATGTGAACATACATGTCTTCTAACAGACACCCGATTACCATGCCTACCGAGGCGGAGATATTCGGCGAGTACAAGGCCGAGAGCGACATAGACCTCGGCCTGCTGCAGATGCAGATTTTATGGATACTTTCAAGGAAAAACTCACACGGCTACGAGCTCATGAAGGACCTCAGCGTGATAAAAAGAAGCAAAGTAACGCAGGGCACGCTTTACCCGACGCTCCAGAGGCTGGAAGGCCTCAAACTCATAAAGGGCGAGGAATCGGACAACAAGATAGTTTATACTCTGACGGATAAAGGGAGGAAGGTCATGAACGACTCGTGCGTCGAATTCACGAGAACGTTCTTCGGGGTCTTCCAGGATTTCGTCTGCGAGAAGTGCGTAAGCAAATAGGTGATATGATGGGACTAGACAAAATGAAAGAAGCGTATCAGAGGGAATACGTGAAGGGCGACCCTGACACTTTGGATATAAGGGAGCTTCACATAAGCGTTGACGAAAAACCCATCATAAAGGGACTTAACCTCAAGGTTAGGAAAGGCGAGGTGCATGCCATAATGGGACCTAATGGCTCCGGAAAAAGCACGCTGGCAAACACAATAATGGGACATCCAAGGTACAAGATAGAGAGCGGTGACATACTTTTCAACGGCGAGAGCATACTCAACGACAGCCCTGATGAAAGGGCGAAGAAAGGTCTTTTCCTTTCGTTCCAATATCCATGCGAGATACCCGGCGTGACGCTTTCCAATTTCCTGAGAATGGCGCACAATTCCCTGCGCAACGAGACGATAAGCGTCATGGACTTCAGGAAGGTCCTTGAGGAAAAGATGAAGGCGCTGAACATGGACTCTGCCTTCGCGAAGAGGTACCTGAACGACGGGTTCTCCGGCGGCGAAAAAAAGAGATGTGAGATACTTCAGATGGCAGTGCTGAACCCTACTATAGGCATACTTGACGAAACTGATTCCGGGCTTGACGTTGATGCACTGAAGGTTGTTTCAGAGGGCATAAACGTGCTGAACAAGAACGGCAGCGGCCAGGGCGTCCTTCTCATAACGCACTACCAGAGGATACTGCGCTACATAAAGCCCGATCATGTTCATGTCCTTGTTGACGGGAAGATACTGAAATCCGGCGGTCACGAGCTTGCGGAGACTGTCGAAGAGAAAGGATACGACTGGATCATGAAGGCAGAGGCGATATAATGACAAACCAGGAACTTGCAGAGATGAAAACAGACTACAAGTACGGCTTCCATGTAGACGAGGAATATATATTCAAGGCAAAGAAAGGCCTTTCCGAAGAGATAGTCCGCGAGATATCGGCTATAAAGAAAGAGCCGCAGTGGATGCTCGACTTCAGGCTGAAATCGCTGAAGGCTTTCTGGGAGAAGCCGATGCCTAAGTGGGGCGCCAACCTGAGGACCATAGACTTCCAGGACATTTACTATTACTTGAAACCGACAGAAGGGCAAGTGAAGGACTGGAGCCAGCTTCCCGAGGGAATAAAGAGCACCTTCGACAGGCTGGGCATACCGGAAGCCGAGAGGAACTTCCTTGCAGGCGCCGGGGCACAGTTCGACTCCGAGACTGTCTATCACAAGATACGCGAGGACCTCGAGCAGATAGGAGTGATATTCACTGACATGGACACCGCACTTAGGGAGCATTCGGACATCGTGAAGAAGCATTTCGGCACCGTAATACCACACAACGACAACAAGTTCGCGGCACTGAACAGCGCTGTGTGGTCAGGCGGAAGTTTTGTATACGTGCCTGCAGGCGTCAAAGTAGAATTACCTCTTCAGGCATACTTCAGGATAAACGCGCAGAACATGGGGCAGTTTGAAAGAACTTTGATAATTGTGGAGCCTGGCAGCTTCGTGCACTACGTCGAGGGCTGCACCGCTCCAGTGTATGCGACCGATTCGCTGCACGCTGCAGTGGTCGAAGTGATAGCGAACGAGAATTCGCGTGTCAGATACACCACGATACAGAACTGGAGCAACAATGTTTACAACCTCGTAACGAAGAGGGCTTTCGCCTACAGGAACGCGACGGTCGAATGGATCGACGGGAATTTAGGGAGTAAAATCACGATGAAATATCCCGCCGTATACCTGCTTGAAGAAGGTGCGAAAGCTGACATACTCAGCATCGCCTTTGCAGGAAAGGGCCAGCACCAGGACGCAGGAGCCAAGGCAGTGCACATGGCGCCGAACACTACATCAACCATAATTTCAAAGTCCATAAGCAAGGGCGGAGGCCGCACGACTTACAGGGGCCTTCTTAGCGTGGCAGAGAACGCTGACAATTCTAAATCCCATGTGAAATGCGACGCACTCATACTTGACGACCAGTCGGCTTCGGACACCGTGCCGTACATGGAGATAAACAACAAGAACGTGAACATAGGGCATGAAGCCACGACCGGCAAGGTGAGCGAGGATCAGGTCTTCTACCTGATGTCAAGGGGCCTCAGCGAGCAGCAGGCCATGACCATGATAGTCTCAGGTTTCATAGAGCCGTTCGTCAAGGAACTCCCTCTCGAATACGCGATAGAGCTTAACAGGCTGATACAGATGGAAATGGAAGGTTCCGTAGGATGAACAAAAGCCGGAGGCTTTAAGCTGTTTGTGATTCTCATGAAAAACTTCGACAGCGTCTTTAACGAGCAGGCATTGAAGCAGGATGCAGACTGGGTAATGAAGAGGAAGCATGAACTCTTCAGGAAACTGAAGGAGATGCCGATGCCAAGGGAGCGTGACGAGGAGTGGAGATATACTGAAATAGAGAAGATCGATGTTTCAGGCACTGAGCTGTCGGATTTTCAGCCAAAGCTGACAGAATCTGATGTAATATTTATGGACATGAAGACGGCCATTAGGAAACATCCGGAGCTGGTGAAAAAGTACTTCCTGTTGGATGGGGCGAAGGAGGACAAGGTCTCCATCGCATCGAAGATATTCTGGACGAATGGTGTATTCATCTACGTGCCCAAGGGCATCGATGCCGGCATACTCTCTTCCAAGGTGATACTTGACAAGGACACGATGTCCTACACGCTTATAGTCCTGGAGGAAGGTGCCAGCGTAAGGTATTTCGAGGAGACTACCGGCAATGCAGGCCTGATGACCGACGCCACGGACGTATACGTCGGTAGAAATGCCAGCTTGGACTTCTACGTCATGCAGAACACAGGCGACTCCAAGATATTCTCAAACAAGAATGCTTTCATAGACAAGGACGGCAGATTGCAGTGGGTCGCAGGATGCTTCGGCGGCAAGCTTGCGAGGCTGAAGATAGACAACCACTTCAGGGAGCCTGGCGCCAGCGCGGAGACCAACAGCTTTTTTGTCGGTTCCGGCACGCAGCATATCGACATAACGACTAATGCCATACATATAGCGCCGAACACCACGAACAACATATCCAACAAGGGCATACTGAGGCAGGACGCTTCGTCGGTATACCGAGGGATGATAAAGATAGGGAAGGAAGCGCAGAAGACCATTTCATACTTGTCTGACAATACGATAATGCTCGGCGAGAAGGCTCTGGCAAACAGCATACCGGGCCTCATGATAGACGCCAACGACGTGAAGGCGAGCCACGGCTCTACCATAGGGCAGATAGATGAGCACCAGCTGTTCTATCTCAGAAGCAGGGGCCTTACAAGGGAGCAGGCCGAGAAGCTGATAATAGAAGGTTTCATAGAGCCCTCCATAGAGATGATAAAGGATGAGGACCTCCGTGACGAGTACAGGAAGGCTGTGGAGGCAAAGGCGGCATGAAGACCGAGAACATAAGGAAGGATTTTCCGATACTCATCAGAAAGATAAACGGGAAGCGTCTCGTCTACCTTGACAGCGCCGCGACATCCCAGAAGCCAATTTCTGTAATAAATGCGGTGAAGGATTTCTACGAGAACCACAACTCCAACATCCACAGGAGCGTATACAAGCTGGCCGAGGAGGCGACGGAGATATACGAAAACGCCCGCAGGACAGTGGCTGAATTCATAGGGGCGAAAACAGAGGAGATAATATTTGTAAGAAACACTACAGAGGCCCTTAACCTTCTGGCATATGCGTGGGCCATGCGAAACATACAGAAAGGCGATGAAGTCCTGATAACGGAGATGGAGCACCACAGCAACATCCTCCCGTGGCAGATGGTCTGCAAAGCGAAGGGCGCCAGGCTGGTGTATGCAAATATCAGGAACTTCGTATTGGACATGAAGGATTTCAAGAACAAACTGACAAAAAGGACGAAGCTTGTGTCAGTGACGCACTCGTCCAACGTGCTCGGCACAATAAACGACGTGAAGGCGATAGGCAGGCTGGCTCACGACGCCGGAGCGGTATTCGTTGTCGACGGGGCGCAGGCCGTGCCGCACATGAAGGTCGACGTGAAAGACATTGATGCTGATTTTTATGCATTTTCAGGGCATAAGATGCTGGGCCCTCATATAGGAGTTCTATACGGCAAGAAACATATTCTTGACAAAATGGAACCGTTCTTGAGGGGCGGCAGCATGATAAAGGACGTCACGCAGCAGGACGCAGTATGGAACGACGTGCCGTGGAAGTTCGAGGCCGGCACGCCCATGATAGCCGAGGCTGCCGGACTGGGCGAGGCGGTGAAATACCTGAACGCGCTCGGAATGGACAACGTAAGGAAGCATGAAATTCAATTGACCGAATACTGCCTGAAGCGAATGAAGGAAGTCGCGGGCATAGATGTTTACGGACCCGAATCAGGAAGGGGCGGCGTCATCTCGTTCAACTTGGGGAAGGTGCACCCTCACGACGTTTCGGCAATACTTGACAACGATGGCGTTTGCATACGCGGAGGGCATCACTGTGCAAAGCCCCTGATGCACGCGCTGGGAGTGGACGCTGTATCCCGCGCAAGCGTGTATATCTACAGCGACAGGGACGACATCGATGTTTTTATAAAGGCTCTTGGAAAGGCAAACGAGAAACTGGGTGACTGAAATGGACATGTACGCTGAAAACATCCTGGAGCACTACAAACACCCGCAGAACAAGGGCATGCTGAAGCATGCCGACATAACTTTCAAGGACAACAACCCATTATGCGGCGACGAAATCGAGATACAAGTCCTGCTCGAGAAGGATAAGGTGAAGGACATACGTTTCGACGGCAAGGGCTGTGCCATCTCGCAGGCGGCGGCTTCCATGCTTACAGAAATGGTGAAGGGCAAGAGCCTGAAAGAAGTGCTTGGTATGGACAAGCAAGAACTGCTCGATACGCTTGGCGTGCAGCTGAGCGCTGTGCGCCTCAAGTGCGGCCTCCTGGCGTACAAGGTCCTTAAGGCAGGCGTCTGCAAGCGCCTTCATGTCGAGATGAGCGAAGGCGAAGAATAAACTCAGTTACTTATTTTCTAGCAATAATTTCCTTAATTTTTTTCTTCCTTCTTCATATGGTATCATTTTTGAAGGAGCAATAACAGTAACCTTATGCTTATTCAGTATCAATTCTTCCCTATTGCCTTTCAATATTGAATCATTGCTCATATACATCGCCTAAGCGCGCGCAGGCGCGCCTCTCTCTCAGTAATCAATGTCTCCGGAGCGTATATAAAATTTTTCGGCTTATAAAGGAAAGATTCTTTATTTGAATCTGTTACTTTTCAATCCTACTCTCAAAATACTTTCTCGTATTTTCATCCATGAAATAGACGTAGCATCCTTTCATACCTCGCGTCATCAGGACTCTGTATACGTTCTTGACAAAACTCGTGAAGTTTTGTTTATCCCTTTTTACAGCAGAGTCTGAAGAATTTTCTGGCTTGCCTACCCATTGCCTTAGTTCCGGGTCCCATATCAAGTCCTTTGCAAAAATAACACCTACGTACTCGAATTCAAATCCTTGTATCGTGTATATGCTGCCTGCTTGATTAACACCGCTGGGGTCATAGGCCCATAGAGCTGCTTTCGGTATGCCGGGCGCAAGCTTTTTTGCGTCGTTCTTCGCTTCCCATGTTATACGAAAGTCTCCTATTACTACATCCTCTTTTAGTGTCCCGTCTGGGTTAGCATCGCTCCAAGGCCAGCAAAAACCCGCAACCAATCTTGCAGAATTTGGTTTTCCTTTATTCTTCTTCTTTATCTCATCATACAATTCTTTAGGCGTATTAAATATCCTGAATTCCATTTTTTCATTTTTTGTCAGCTTTATGTTAGCCGTTTCCATTATTCCTAAAGTATTATCAATCCAGTTGAGATAACCGTCAGAACCGCTGCATCGAAATTGAGTCTTTAATTCAAATTCAAAAACATCGGCATTGAATTTTTGAGCCGTCTCTTTTATTAAATTAACGTTTCCAACTTCATCTGGTCTTACTATCTGAAATTCATCTATGAAGAATATTGAAACTTTTGAGGCTTTTATCAGCTCTTCTATCTGTGGTGTGTCAAACCTTAGATGCCTTGGTGTGTATCTGCTGGTGCTTGTCTTTCTTATCCTGTGGGCTTCATCACAAATCAGTACATCTATTTCATTCTCTTTGTGAGCAGAAAAACTATTGAAGTACTTGAATAAACCTGACGCCCTATATCCAACGATTTTTCTTAGTGTTTGTGTGAATGCAGCAGAACCAGTAGCATGGTATACCTTCTGACCTTTTGAAAGAAGTTCAGCAAGTGCGTTCAGAGCTATCACGGATTTCCCGGTACCCGGACCTCCTTTAACGATTATTATGGATTTGTTCTTCAGCTTTGAGCATTTTTTTGCCCTGTCAAGAATTGTATTGTTTGCAGTTATCTGCTCGTCTATAAGGGTAAATATTTCCTGATGTTCTATCATATGAGACGTGTATTCAATAAGCTTTTTAGACGGTCTTATTTCGCTTGTTCTGAATCTGTTAAATATCTCCAATCCCATGCCGCCGGAGAGTTTTAATTTTAAATAATTTCCGAGATTTTGAAAATCGTCTTTAGTAAACACAGGAAACTCTTTCAGTATTTCATTGAATTTATGGGAAAAAAGAACGTCGTTATTTCTTTTTGAATAATTATGGCAATAAACACATGAAGACAATTGAATATTCTTGTCTTTATCAAATATTTGCACGAAGTCCTTAAGATAATAATGATATCCACGTACTTGAAAGGATGGGTGCGGAACCATTCTTTTAGACCCACCTAAAAATGTAATTACGTTGCCTTCTATATCACAGTCTTCGACATTAGACCATTGTTTCAATTCTATAACAATTATATTTTCTTTATTATCCATTCCCAACCCAAAAAGCACACAATCTATTCTTTCGTTGGCATATGGCAGCTCATACTCCAGAACAATCATGTTGTTAAGGATGGAATTTCTTTCTATCAAATTTTTCATGAACTGCAAAGAATTTGTCCATGAAGATAATTCACCAGGACTTACACGTCTTCCATAATAACTTTCATAAGACTCTCTTAATTTATCGGATATCTGGTTTTGCATCGTATCTTCGATAAACTGGCCTGTAGTTCCTTCATATAATCTCATTTCTACAACTCCGTATATTTCTTGTTTGAGCCTTTTGACCTCTCAATAGGATATCTACCCTCATTTTTCTGCATCTTTCTATCCAGAGCTTCGGATAAATCTATTTCATATCGTTGAGCGAGTCTGAGAAGAAAATACATTGTATCTGCCATTTCCTCCGATATTTGGTCTCTTTTATCGTTAGATTTAAACATTTCTTCTATTTCACTTTCCGATTTGAAGCGGAAATGCTCCAGAATCTCAGAAGCCTCTGTAATTATTCCTATAGAAATCTCCTTTGCACCATGATACTGGTCCCAATCTCGGTCTTCACAGAATTTCTTTATCTTTTCCTTTAATTCTGAAATATTTACCTTATCGTCCATGAAATACCTATTTACCCAATCCTTTAATCCCCTTCTTCGGCAAGTATTCCAGCCTTCCAAAATGCTTAATTTATGTCATTGACATATATATAGAATGGGAATCGTCGAGTAAGCATCCAGACGCTGTAATTCAGGAAAGCGGCGAACGTCACCCAGAGGATGTAAGGAACCATAAGGTACGCGGCCTTCTTCGAGATTTTATGGAACAGGGCGATGGCAGCAGCTATTGCCAGCCACAACAGGGCTATCTCGGCTAACGCGTAAGCTGGAGAGCGCAGGCCGAAGAACAGAAGCGACCATGCCACGTTCAGGACAAGCTGGACTCCGTAGATTTTGAGGGCTAACGTCTTCTTCTTTGATTTTTCATGCCATATGAGGCCGGCTGCAATGCCCATCAGCGCATACAGTATTGTCCATGCCGACGCGAAGACCCATGAAGGAGGCGTCCATTCCGGCTTTGCAAGCGATAAATACCATTCGCCGATGGCAGGCGCGGTAAAGATGCCTCCAAAGCCGCCTGCAAGCTCGGCTATTATTATCATAACAATTATCTTATGATACAAACCAAGTTTCATCCAAGACTATTTGTCGTTCTCGTTATTTAATAGATATAAACCTTCTAGACTAAACTCTTCTTATGCATCTCAAGCTGGAAATCGCAGGCGCAATCGTGATTATCATCGTGCTTGTGGGAGCATTTTTCTACCTCAGGCCGGATATCCTAGACACGAAAGAGCCTCCGGATGTGATAGAATGCACAACCAACGCGGACTGCGCCACTGCCGGCTGCTCGTCCCAGATATGCACTACGGCTGCTAACGCCCCAAATATCATAACGACGTGCGAGTTACGCGACGAGTATGCGTGCCTTGCAAAGACGGCATGTGGGTGCAACGCCGGAAAATGCTCGTGGGCGGACACGCCGGCTTACAGGCAATGCCTCGAAGCGTTAAAAAAATAAATGATTGCGACAATTTATTTTCGGGTGATTCACATGGAAAAGAAGCCTCGATTCTACTGGGAGGAGCCTAAAGGTGGGAACATGAAGATAGAGATGCCGGGCTTCAGGAAAGATGAAATAAGCGCTAAGATAGAGGGCGGCATGCTGACAATCAGCGCGGCGAAGAAGAGCCACAGGGAGAAGAAGGGAAAAGGTTTCTACGCGGAAGAATCGTCGTCAAGCTCCTTCACCAAATCGATATCGCTTCCCGAAGGTGTGAAAGCCGGCGACATCTCCTTGGAAATAAGGGACGGGGTAGTAGTCATAAAGAAGAAAAAGAAAGCGAAGAGCTAGGGCACGTATTCGACGCCCTTCTGCGTCAGCACGACCTTTCTTTCTCCTTTTTCCACATGGCCCAGTTTCTGCAATTGGGTTCCGTGCCTGGCAGCTATCTCCTCGAGCGCGCTTTCGGAAGACGGAGGCGCTACCATTGTCACAGAGGTTCCCATGTTCCAGACAAAATAATTCTCCCCGTCAGAGACGTCAAAGCCGTGCTTGCCGCCTTCCTCTATAAGGAAATCGTATACTTCGAGCAAATTAGGCAGGCTGTCCACGACATACGTGAATTCCCTGTTTGCCCTGCCTACTTTCTCCCATCCATGTCCTGTTATAGGAGATGCCTGGCGCACGCCCGCGTCTATCATCTCAATCAGAGGCCTGACATAGGCCGGCGTCGGAACCAGAACCGCGTCTCCAAGCCTTCTCCCGCTCGGAAGCCTTGAAAAGTAGCCGTCCGGCAGCAGCTTGGCAGCTATGTTCCTTATCTTTGAAATGCCGTTGGCGCAGGTGCCGCGGGACGGGAGGCCGTAGATGTTGTCGCCATCCTGTATGTCCTGCCCGTAGATGAAACGGCTCTTGGGCCTTATCAGGCCCACGGAAGCGCCTTCCAATACAAGCGTTTCAGGGTCCACAATGCCTTTCAATACAGGGGTTTCGCCGCACGGTATGGCGAAGCCTGCCTCCATGGCCCCCGCCTTGAAGCCGTTCAGCAGCGCCTGGTTCCTTTTGCCGTCGCTGAACCAGTCGTCGCTCCCGGCAGTAAGGAAATCGCCGTAGCCGAACGGGTCAGCTCCCATGCTTACAAGGTCCATAGCGGACATCATGACCGTGTCAAATCCGACAAAATCATAAACTCTCTCCGGCTCTGGGTATTTCTGGGCCTTCATGTCCCTGTACATACCGTCTGCGATAAGGTTCTTCGTGCCGAGACCCTCGACATTGAAGCCCAGCATGAAATCGTAGTCCAGAAAGTCAAAAACCGCCGCCGTGCCGCCCACAGGCATTACCCTTATCCTTAGCCTTTCAGGATTTCTCATGGTATCCTCGAATGTTGACATGGCCTGCCTTTTCACGGGGTCAAGTTTGGCATAATCCAATGTATCAGAATATCTTTCCATCATACTACATCACGCTCCAGCCTCTCCTCTACCCGCATGTCGCGCAGCCTTTGGATTCGCTTCATTGCATAAAAAGGATGCCTGAAGTCCAGTGGCACCCTGTAATGGGAAGCTATCTGGTTCATGTACGAATAGTGCGGCCTCACCGGGAACCTCACCTCGCTCCACGAGGAGACGCCGGCAAGAGCAATCTGTATCATCTCTGGTTTAGAGATGCCTAAGCCCACGGTCTGCGCTATCGATAGATGCGGCACGTACTGCATCCCCATGGCTTTCGCCGCTATCGTGTCCACGGATATACAGTCGTCCGACGCCATTGAAAAGCCCGCATACCTTTTTCCGTACGAATAGAAGTCCAGAACTGATATGTCCGGCTTTGCCTGGTTCAGTATGCGCATGAGGTTCATGTTGTTTGCCCTGTTGCCCTTCGCAGCCCGCTTGTTCGAGAACCTTGACCACCACTCGACCCCGTGCATGGCCTTCTTGTTCTTGACGATGCAACCGGCCATGTTCTCCGCGCAACCGGAGAAGGCGAGGCATTCATGAATTGCAGGAAGGGATAATGATATAGTGAAGACGCTCATCGGCAGAAGTGATAT
>JACPAH010000039.1 GCA_016180925.1 Candidatus Aenigmatarchaeota archaeon | reverse complement strand
TGTTGAGAGTGTAGTTGTAGAGCCGTATCTTCCGGCAGGGCATGCTGTTGCGCTGCCTGATGCTGCTGGACAGTAATTGCCAGTTCCGCACGTGCTGTTTGTAGCCTGTATTGAGCCAGCTGGGCAGTAATATCCTGCCGAGCATGCTCCAACACAAGTTGATGCTGTCTGTCCGGTGGCGTTTCCGTATCTTCCTGCATCACAAGCTCCGGTGCATGCTGATGTTGTAAGACCTGTTGTTGAGCCATACCTTCCTGGAATAGTAGCCTGATGAAACCGTTGTTGCAGAGCCACTGCTTGCAGGGCAGTAATAATTGTTTCCGCCGCATGTACTATTTGTAGCCTGTATTGAGCCAGCAGGGCAGTAATATCCGGCGGAGCACTGGCCTACGCATGTTGATGCAGTCTGTCCAGTTGCATTTCCATACCTTCCTGCATCACAAGCTCCGGTGCATGCTGATGTTGAAAGTGTTGTTGTAGAGCCATATCTTCCTGCCGGGCATTGGTATCTTGAGTTGTCATCATCCGGACTATAATACCCTGCCCCGGCATCTATGCAATAAACCCCGGAAAGGTATTTTCCTCCCGGGCATCCGCAAGCGCTTCTATAAAAATAAACTTTTCCAGTATCTGTGTAAACACCGTTAAAAAGATGGGCCGAAATAATCAGGTCTCCGCAGCCGTCCGTGTTTTCGTCCCCGGTTATCTTGGTAATCGCATAGAATTTGTCACCGGCATTCTCTCCAGTGAAGGTAACATCCACAGTAGTGTCAAAGCTGGAACCTCCATAAAACAAATAAACCCTGCCGGTGTTACCGCCTGCACTGTAGCCTTGTTCCCCTGCGACCACGTCATCATAACCGTCATCATTCACGTCTTTTATAATTTGAACATGAGAGCCGAAATAGTCATTAGCGCTTCCCTCTCCGGCATATGTTGCATCTGCAGTCGTATCCCAGCTGGTTCCCCCGCGGTAAAGAAAAACCCTCCCCCTGTTACCGTTGTATGCATATTCACCAACAAGGAGGTCAACCGCTCCGTCTGCATCGACATCTCCTGACGCGCTGACACCAATGCCGAAATTGGCACTGCTACTTCCGCTTATAGTCACGTCGGCAGTGGTGTCCATATTGGTCCCTGTAGCACCGTAGAAAACCCTGACTCTTCCATTGTTGGTGTCGAATTTCCACTCACCAAGAATAAGGTCTCCAAACCCGTCATCGTTGACATCTCCGATTGTCATTTTGATATCCTGACCGGAAACGACGGAAAAAGTCTTGTCTGCGGTGGCGTCGATGCCTCCCGAGGCACCGTAGAATAAGTGAACGGTACCAACATAATCTGATACTGCAAGGTCGGTATAGCCGTCATTGTTGACGTCCCCAGCAGCACCGACATAGCCAAAATATCCATTGGTAGTGGTGATGGGATGAAAGTTCACGTCCTCGGTGGAGTCCATGCTGGCTCCTCCGTAATAAACATAGCCATATCCTGAATCTGTCTCTCCTCCGGCTTCTGCATCCTGATGGTCAACAAACAGGTCGTCATATCCGTTGCCATTGAAGTCTCCTACTAAAATGCCTTCATACGCATAATAAGTGCCTGCGCGCGGGGCTGAGAGCGTGACATCAACCGTATTATCAGTATGAGACGGCCCTTTGTAATAAATATACACCTTCCTCTCACCGTAAGCGCTCACTGCCAGGTCATCATATCCGTCGCCATTGAAGTCTCCTAATACTGATGTACCCAACCCCAAAAATCCGCTGAGGGTTCCGCCTGTTACAGTGATGTCAGCAGTTGTATCAAAGGTTTCAGCATTTGCAGGGATAGCGAACAATACCAGAACTAGGCATACTAGCAGAATCTTCGCAAAAGTTTTTCCGGACAATACTAATCCCCTTTTACATTCCATGAATCCTGTTTACACATGCCCTATGATGACGCTGTTGCCGTTGTCGTAGATGTAGCCGCCTTTGCCCATCCAGATGTAAGGCGTGCCGCCGCCGCCCGTGACATTTACGGTGGAGACGTTGAGCCCGCCTATGTTCGCAAGGTTTCTCGCGTTAATCACCGAGAAATCTCCATAACTTGAGGAGTTGACTCCCTGCGTCGTTGTCAGCCCCCTCACGTTCAGGTTGTTGACATCCGCATACCCTGACGCATTGTAATTCCCTGAAGTGATGTTCGCTCCGGTCACGTACAGCGCATTCCATCTCAGCCTGCTGAGCCCGATGCCGAAGTTGTCGTCTATGCTCGGGTAAAGCCCGCCGGTGATGTTGATGTTGGTGATGTCCTGCACCGTTATGTTTCCGGTCATGAAAAGCGAGCCGTTTATAAGTATGTCGCCTTCCTACGGTCAGCGTCAGGAAGTCGCCGAAATATCCCGAGACGTTGAGGTTGCCCGTCATGGTGCCTCCGCCTAGGTTGAGCTTCGTGCCTATGAGGTTTGTCAGGGTGGTATTGTCAGCCGACTGCCTCGCGTTCACCAATGCCAGAGAGGTGTTCACCGCGGTGAGGTTCGAGGAAAGGACGCCGGAATCCGTGCTTACGGTGTCTATCCTGTTGCTCAGCGTCGCGTTGTCGGCCGACTGCCTCGTGTTCAGAACCGCAAGGGAAGTGTTCACTGACGTGAGATTGGAGGAAAGAACGTTCAGCCTTGCTTCAATGGTGCCGCCTGACGAGATGTTTATCTCGGTAGCGTCAGCAGGCCCTGATGTCGGGTAGAAGGGCTGCCTGCCGGCGCCTGTGCTACTGCCTATGACCTCTATGCTGCCTATGCGGAGCTCGAGCCAGTAGCGGGTATTATATAGAAGCGAGAGGCTTGAGGAGTTGCCGGCCACGACGTTGAAAGTCCCGTTGAATATCGCAGAAGTGAAATTTTCTTCGTACGCCAGCGTGCCGCCTGTGGGCGCGCTGTAGATGCGGAGGGTGACGCTTCCGCTGGACAGCAGCTGTCCTGTCGTCGAGTTCACCGCCCTGCCCTGCAGGGCTATTATGTTCTGGGAAGCGGCCTGCACTGCGAAGGCTAGCGATAATATTATGAAAACTACTGCCAGATACCTGATCCACATTATTATCTATTTTATTCATGTCAGGAGGCGGTATATATAGGTTTTCAGGATAAATCAGGTATATTTCACATAGACTTCAAAAAATTTCCTGTAGGTATCCTTGAACGCCTGCAGGACAGACCGCTTGAGCTTGTCCTCGTGACCGGAATCAAAAGCTGCCAAAGACGACAGGTAGGATGTCCTCTGCGTTTTCCTTATTATAAGCGGCGGATAGCCCTCGTTCACAAGAATGGCATTCATAATAAATCTTCCTACCCTCCCGTTCCCGTCCTCAAACGGGTGTATCTTCTCAAAACGCCCATGGAATATTGCAGCGCGCTCGAGCGGGTGGAGATTTTCTGATTTGTTGAACCAGTTTATGAGGTTGTCCATCTCTTCCTTAACCCGCTCCGGCGGTGTTGTATGAACCTCTTTTTCGGTTCTGTATATTATATTTGGTATTTTTTTGTAGCCCTTTCTTTCATCTATGTCTTTCATTAAAATGTGGTGCATCTTGATTATGCCGGGGTGGCTTATCGGGAACCTCTTTTTCATTATCATATCCACGACCTGCCTGGAATTTCTTGTCTCGTATATTTCCCTCAGCGATTTTCCGGGTATTGATTGCCTGTCAAATATTACAATGGCGACGTCCTTCAGCGTAAGCGAATTGCCTTCTATCGCATTGGAATCGTATGTGAAATTTACGGTGAAGCGGTCAAATATGTCCCTGAGCCTGTTTTTGTCCATGTTTTTCAGGAGATATTTGTATGAAATGCGGATATGCTCGATTTTTTTTATTTCTTCATCTGATAAAATGTATTTGTTTTTGTATTTTTTTGCTGCCCAGAGGGCATTCAGCTCCTTTTCCTTTTCTATGAAATACCCCTCGTATTTTTTCTTGGTTTTGCTGTTTATTTTGATGCCTTTTCCTATGTTCTTCGTTATTGTCGTGACGCGACCGTCAGGCAGTCGTATGGATTTGGATATGTAAAGGTAAGTTTTGCCTTTTATTCTCTTCTTTGAGATTGTGACCATAATCATTAGTTAACCTTACATATATTTAAATATTTCTATTTTGTAAGGTTAACAGCAGAATACCCAAAAGAATTACTTTAGTTTTTTGTGAATATATCTGTGTATAGCTTTAGCTTCCTTAAAGACCCCTCTTTTTTTCAGTTTATCAAATAAATCATTTAGCTCTTTCTCGACCTTCCTTCTTTCTTCGGTTGACATAAACTACAGGTACAGAATGGAACGGTTTAAAGCTTACCCGACAATCCTCACGTTGCCTGCCCTGTCGTATACGCGTGCGGTGATGTTGTACGAGCCGTCAGGAACCGCGGATGTGTCCCAGCTGATGCCGTAAGGACTGCTGCTGTCGCTGCCTATCAGGGTGCTGTCATAGTACCATTCAACATAGGAAATGCCGCTGGAAGAGTCGGCTGCCGTGGTATTGAGGGGTATTATGCCTTTCGCATACTGGGTGCCGTTCACCGTGACCGTCGGGCTTATCGTCAGCGTTCCTGTCGGCTGCGTGTTGTCTATGAGCACCGCGTCAGCCTGCGTGTTCTGCGTCTCCTGCAAGGTCGTGTCCAGCATCGTGATGCGGAGCGTGTAATAGCCTTCCACGGCGCTGCCAGCCATCCAGCAAGTTTGCGAGACG
>JACPAH010000036.1 GCA_016180925.1 Candidatus Aenigmatarchaeota archaeon | reverse complement strand
ACGTACGACCATTCGCAGAGGGCCAAATTTTCCCGGAAGGAATGCAAGGCTATCATGGAGCATTACGAGGCGGCAGTATTGGATGAAGTTCGTAGAGGGAACTTATCCTGACGGACGGCTCCACGCCGTTCAGGGGATGCTCCTTCCTGTCTATGTGCACGTCCAGAACGCCGGCGGCTTTCGCGGCGGCGATGTCCTCCGGCCCGTTGCCGACGTACATCGCTTCATGAGGCTTCACCCGCAGTTCATCGAGGCATCTCTGTATGCCCTGCGGGTGCGGCTTGGGCTCTACGCCGCTCGACTTCTGCGCTCTTATGACAGCGTCGAAGCTGCCGCTGCCAAGCATCTCCACCTCGCTTCTCATTATGACGATGCGTGCGCCCGTCACTATGCCTGTCCTGTAGCCGCAGGCCCTTAATTCAGCGACAAAGCCTGCATCTTCATACGGCCTCGCGGCGCTCATCCTGGCTTCTGGCGTGTCATATCCATTCATGACATGCCAGAATTTCTCGGGCTCCGCGCCGAACACTTCCCTTATCGTCCTCTCCCTGAAAGGCTCGTACCAGAAGCGGCGGATTCCGTCATCGCTGTACGAAACAGCCAGGTCTGTAAGCGCCCTGCCCACCACGTCGCGGATGTATTCGAACGGCGTGTGGACTAGGGTGCCGTCCAGGTCGAAGAGAACTGCCTTGTACATGATGAAATAACGGGGAAAAAATATATAAGCGGCGGAAAAGCTTTATAGCGGAAAACTCCCATAATATTCAGATGCACCTTCGCCACGATAGACTGCCTCAAGCACGAGTTCCACTCGGCGTGCGAGTTCAAGCAGAAGGCCGTCAACAAGCAGAAGGTCATGGATGAAAGCCGGATGAATTAATAATTTTGAAGAGGAGAAAATTGCCTAAACGTGATGCAAATGAATGGATGTTTGAAATATGAAATAATAGGAGCTTTAGTTAATCTTATAATTATATTCGTTTCTGTTATTCTTTCAAGAACTATTATTGGCATGTACACTTTTGTCGACATTTTTTTCTATGTGTTTTCAATAGGAATATTGGCAGGAATAATCACTGGAATCTTGTCCGGATTTATAGTCTATTGCCTCCTAAAAAAACATAAAATGAAGGGATGGAAGATTGGGGGAATAATAGGAATCTTGTCCGTCTTTATTTACAACATGGCTATTGTAACAGTATATTATTATTCCCTCTTGCTTTACGTAGCTCTTGAATTTTATGTTTATATGGCATTAATTATGACCGCTATATGGATAATTCCGGCATTTTTCATAGGGGCGGCAATAAACCATTTCTGGAAAAACCAAAAATAACTTTTAAATACTTAACAGCTCAACTAGAATTAATCAGCTTCTGAAAACTTTGCGGCTATGAAGCTTTCTGGCACCCAGGAACCCCAGGGGTTTCTGGATTTCGAAAGTAACGGAGGTTTTTTTCATGCAAGAAGTCAAAAAGACGGGGACAACAACGGTAGGAATCACATGCAAGGACTGCGTAATACTTGCGGCCGAGAGCAAGAGCACCCTGGGGTACCTTATATCCAGCAAGACATCCCAGAAGATATACAAGGTCGACGACAAGATAGCGATAACGACGGCCGGCGGGGCCGGAGACACACAGCAGCTCGCCAGGGTGCTGAAGGCTGAGATACAGATATACAAGCTCACGAGGAATTCGGATTTCACCGTGAACGCGGCGGTGAACCTGCTTTCCAACATACTCCAGAACAACAGATATTATCCTTACATGGCCATGCTGATAATAGGCGGCGCGGACAGGAACGGCTACCACATATACAGCATAGACCCGGTAGGAGGCCTTGAAAAGGACGACTTCACTGCGACAGGCTCCGGCTCCCCGTTCGCATACGGCGTCCTTGAGAACGAGTACAAGCCCAGCATGACGAGGGAGGAAGGGATAAAGCTCGTCGTCCGGGCTATAAGGTCCGCCAGGGAGCGCGACATATTCTCCGGAGGAAAGAACATAAACGTCCTCGTCATTGACAAGAACGGGGCCCAGATGGTCGACGAGGAAAAGATACTTGAACTGGCAAAATAATAGCCTGATTTTTCATATGCTGAACAAGCGGTGAACATCTTGATTCTGGATGACATAAAGGAAGAACTCCCTAAAGATGCGAACATAACGGACGTGTCGTACGAAGGCAGCGAGATAATACTCTACACGGGGAACAGGGATTTCTTCAGGACATGCACCCCGGAGATAAAGAAGATAGTAAGCAAGGTGAAGAAGAGGATAGAGGTCAGGGCCGACCCGTCGCTGATAACCAACGAGGAGGACACCGAGGACTTCATACGAAAGACCGTCCCGAAGGATGCAGTCATAAAGGACATCTACTTTGAGCCGGAATTCGCAAAGGTCGTGATACACGCGGAGAAGCCTGGTCTTGTGATAGGCAAGAGCGGCGAAACCCTTGGGTTGATAAAGGAGAAGACTTTTTGGACGCCTGACATAAAGAGGGCGCCTGTAATAGATTCAGAGATAATCCGCTCGATAAGAAAAATGCTCCACAACGAGGCCGGCTACAGGAAGAAGTTCCTCAACAAGCTCGGCGAGAAGATATATTCCGAGAGCAAGGAAATCGAGTGGATACGGGTGACGGCGCTGGGCGGCTTCCGCGAGGTCGGCCGCTCCTGCATCCTGCTCCAGACGCCGCAAAGCCGCGTCCTGATGGACTGCGGCTTCGCGACCGGGAGCAACCTGTCGAAGCCGTTCCCCTATCTGGATGTATCGGAGTTCAACATACAGTCGCTTGATTCTGTAGTGCTTTCGCACGCCCACAGCGATCATTGCCTGCCTCCTCATGCTCTTGTAACTATGTCTGACGGCAGCTTGAAGCCTATTTCAGAGATTGTAGAAGGCGATGAAGTAATGTCTATGAATTTTCAAGACGCCAGAATTGAGGCAGGGAAATGCGTTGGGAAGACATCTACAAAAGGTCACAAAAAAATTCTTCGACTAAAAACACCTTTTAGAACAATAGAGTCTTCCCCAAACCACAGGTTCTTTATAGTGCGTAATCTTGAGATAGTTGAAACACAAGCTGACGGTCTTCAAGACGGAAATCTTCTGCCCGTTACCTCCGTCAAAGATAAAAGCATAAGGCCGTCTGTTACTTTGAATACTGATATTGAATACGACAAAAGACGCAAAGATATTACTTATCTTTCGAAAACCGCCGATGAAAAGCTTGCATCTCTTATTGGATATATGCAGGGTGATGGTCATTATGGCTCAAAAACAACCATAAGAATAACTGATGGGGATATCAATCTTCTTGAGTTTTATGGAAATCTGGTTTATGAAATTTTCAATTACAAACCGATTATAAGACATCATTCCGATAGCACAAAAAATGCGTGGATACTGGAAATAAATAATGTCAAGATATTGAGGTTTCTTGAGGGGAATTTTCCTAATTTCCTTGCCAAGACAAAGGAGCGGCAAATTCCGAAAAAGATAACAGAATCTGACGTTACTGTTAAGCTCGGTTATATGAGAGGATTAATGGATGCCGAAGGCTCGGTAAGCCTTAAAGCACCCAATATAAGATTTGCGTCTTATAGCAAAGACCTTTTGAGTCAGATCAAGGAATTAATGAATGTGTCAGGAATTTCTTGTCGCCTTGATGAAAAGAATCACTCAATACATATAGCATCTTTACACAATATTCGTACATTTGCCAATCTTGTCGGATTTAATTCAATAAAAAAAAGAGACAAAATGAACATTTTGTCTAATAAGGAGGGTTTGCTTGAGAAAGATATTGTACCTATAGTTTCAAAAGATTTGTTCAGGGTAATAAAAGAAGCAGGATTGTTCGGACGCGTTCACAACAGCCCTGCTTTCAGTAGAAATAATCTGGGGCTATATGACTGGCTTAGGAGGGGCGGCTCAAGCTACTGCACCAAAAGAACCGCACGAAATCTTGTGCGGATTCTTGAGTCGAGGGTCGCGGAATTAAATGGGATGAAAAAAGATCTTCAGGAAAACAAACTTAAGACAGTGAGGCAGGGCCTTAGCTTATCCCTTTCGACACTTGAAAGTGAAACGGGCATTCCATATTATGTACTGCAAAATCGCGAAGAAGGCTATGTTGACCATATATATGACATACTTTCAATTGTGCTCAATGAAAAACTTATTCAAGCCATAAGTATAACAGCAGAAAATATACAGAAGATTAAAAACATCCTGGAGATTCCTGTTGTATGGGAGCAGATTACAGATATAGAATGCCTTGAGAACCCCTATCATGAACTGATTGATATTGAAGTTTCCCCCCATAAAAATTTCATAACAGGAGGAATTGTGGTTCATAATTCCGGCGTTATCCCTTTTTTGTATGAATTCGGATTCCGCGGGCCGCTGTACTGCACCAGGCCAACGAGGGACCTTGCGGCACTGCTGCAGCTCGACTACATACAGATATGCCACAGGGAGAACAGGAAGCCGTTCTACACGTCGAAAGGCATAGAGGAGATGATAAAGCACTGCATAACTCTCGACTACGGCGAAGTGAGCGACATAGCGCCGGACATGAGGCTGACCCTGCAGAACGCCGGCCACCTCCTCGGCTCGTCAGTGGTCCACATCCACATCGGCGACGGTCTGTACAACCTGCTGTACACCGGCGACGTGAAGTTCGAGCCGACCAGGATGTTCGAGCCGACGTCGAACGATTTCACCAGGGTGGAGGCCGTGATAATAGAATCGACTTACGGGAACGAGGACAGCCACCACCAGCCGAGGAACGAGGCTGAAAGAATTCTCATTGAAAGCATCAAGAAGTGCTTGGAGCGCGGGGGCAAGGCGATAATACCCACCTTTGCTGTGGGCCGGGGCCAGGACGTGATAAGCATACTCACCGAAAGCGACATAGACACGACGATGTACCTGGACGGCATGGTGTGGGATGCAACGGCGATACACACGGCGTACCCGGAATTCATGTCGAGATATATGCAGACGAGGATACTCCACAGGAGCAAGAATCCCTTCCTCGACCCGCGCCTGAAGGGGATTGGCTCGCAGAAGGAGAGGCTGCAGGTTCTGGAGAGCAGCGAGCCGTGCATAATACTCACCACATCAGGCATGCTTCAGGGAGGGCCTATAATGCAGTACCTGAGGGAGCTGTCGGCGGAGCCCAAGAACATGCTGATATTTGTCGGATACCAGGCCGAAGGCACGCCCGGCAGGCGGATACAGAAGGGCTGGAAGCAGATACAGTTCGACGACGGGAAGGCCATAGAGCTCAACCTCGAAATCGTCACCATAGAAGGCCTGAGCGGACACAGCGACTTCCGGGAGCTCGTGAACTACATATCAACCCTCTCCAACAAGCCGAAGAAGATAATGGTGAACCACGGCGACCCGCTCAGGTGCGTCTCGCTTGCCAGGGCGGTGCACAAGATCTTCAAGGTCGAGACGCTCGCCCCGAAGAACCTGGAAACGATAAGGCTGCGATGAAGGAAAAAACGCGAATATTGCCAGACATTTAAAAGCTTTGTCATCCGATGTAATCAAGAGAGGCATAATTATGGTAGTCGGATACGGGAAGAAGATAAGGCAGGCCGTCAGGGATGTCAACAGGAAGGCATGGAAGAAGTACAAGTGCCCGTCCTGTTCAAGGACGTCGGTGAAGAGGGTGGCGAACGGCGTATGGCAGTGCAGGAAATGCAGCACCAAGTTCGCGTCCGGCGCATTCGAGTTCCGTGGTTAATATGGCGTACGTTTGCATGAAATGCAGGAAGCTCAGCGAATCCGAGGACAGGATACGCTGCTCGTACTGCGGCTTCAGGATACTTGCGAAGGCGAGGCCAGTGTTCCGCAAGAGGGTGGTTTCGCGATGAAGAACGACCAGGCGGAGCAGCTCATAGGGCAGCTGCAGATATACAACCAGCAGCTCCAGAACATCATTATGCAGAGGCAGGCGTTCTCGCTCCAGTCGAAGGAGATAGACAAGGCGCTGGAGGAGATAGAGAAGGCTGATGATGATATTTACAGGTCGATAGGTCCTGTCCTTATAAAGGTCCCGAAGGAGAAGCTGAAGAAGGAGCTTGCCGAGGAGAAGGAAGAGACAGAGATAAAGCTCAAGGCGGCAGACAAGCAGGAAAGCAGGCTGAAGGAAAAGGTAAGCGAGATACAGCAGAAATTCCAGGAAACGCCCGGTGAAGGGGGCTAGAGCCCTGAAAGGTGGTTCCTATGGAATTAGACGAGATAAACAAGCTTCTGGATGAAATCAGCTCCGACAGGACGGTGCCGCGCAACATACGGGTTCTCATAGAGCAGGCGAAGAAGGACATGAACAACACCGCAAACGAGATGCCTGTCCGCATAAACAGCGCGATATCAATACTTGACGAGGTCTCGAACGACCCCAACATACCGATATACACGCGCACCCACATATGGAACATGGTGTCGATGCTCGAGGTCATAAACGAGAAGTTCAAGGACGCCCAGTCCAAAGGCGACAAATGATGAGACTGCCGTCCATCCGCAGAAAGCGAGAAAGCCCCGCGGCGTACAATATGATAAAATCGGCTGAATCATCGGGCTACGCTGTCTTGCGGTGAATTGGCGCCTGCATTACGCCCGTAATCTCACATAATTACAAATTCTGTGGGATTCTAAAGGACTCCGTCCTTTGAGAATTACAGAATTCTTTATATGTTTCCGCCGGCATAATTAGCACAGTGATATTGATGGCAGTCGGAATATTCGGGAGAAAAGGCAGCGACGAGGAATACATGGAGCTTGAGCACCGGGAAGAGGAGAAGGTGCGGGCAAGGATACCTCTTGAGATAGAGCGCATAGAGGTATTTGACGACTCGGAAAGGGTGCAGGAGAAGCTGCGCGATGGAAGGATACTCATGATAAAGATAAAAGGCCTGAAGGAGAAGGATATCGGCGAGCTCAAGAGGGCCGTGAACAAGATAAAGAGGACCTGCATGGCATTGAACGGCGACCTTGCAGCAATAGGCGACGAGTGGCTCCTCGTGACGCCGCCTTCAGCGAAGATACAGAAGACACTGGATGAATGACAATTATGAGCGGCGTTTAATGTTTTTGCGACGTCCAATGAGCGCGGAAAGAACTGAAAGGATTGACAAATTAGCAAGGTATTTTCTTGCTCAGGAAGCATACAGGACAGCGTTTTAGCGCAAAGCGCCGGCCGATACCGCCACATGAGATAGTTCATTACGTTCTGGGAGTTGTTTACAAAGCCTTCAGGGACCATACGCCGGAAGAAGTTGATGCAGCTTTGAGGACCTACATGAGAACTTACTCATGGAAACACACCGAAGGAAAGCTGCCGGAGGAAATTGATTTGCTGTGATGCGCCCGATATTTATAGCTTCCTGTTTCTGAAAGATATATAAAAGGCTGATTCCAGATAAGAGCAGGAGGGGTATGACATGTCAAAAAAGACTGCAATTGCTGTTGTCGTGGTCATCATTGTGATAGCTGCAGCAACCAAACTGGCAAACCTGTGGTAAATAACTGCCTGAATTTTGTTTTCTTGAAGGCGTCCAAAATCTGCAAAAGCGCAGCTTTTGAGATCCTGAAGGAGCCATAGACTCCTTCAAAGACTGCCGCCTTCGGGATCCCATCTTCCCACACAAGAAGGAGGGGTATACAAAGAAGATGTGATTTTCCGTGAATTTTGTTTTTAACTAAACTTCAGTCGATTATTCTCTCGAAATACAGCCGCCTCACGAAGCCGGAGAATTCCCTGTCATTAAGGAGCGGGTAGAACGCCGGGCCCTCGAATATCCTTGCCGAAGAGAGGGGCCCGACCAGGGTGCTGGGGATGCCGACAGCCGAAAGCTCAGCCCGCTTCATCGATATTATGCTTTTCAGCATTGCAGAAGGGGTTGTGTAGTCGCGCTTCCTGTCGGCTATCACGTTTATCCCTTCCACATAGATGCCGAATTCCGCTTTCCTGTACTTCCCCACGAACTCCTCGACATGCTTCCTCGCGAAGAGCGGCGGCCCCACCATCTTCTTCACGTCAGGCAATTTTGGATTCTCGACTTCAAAAAGAAACACGAGTTTCCTGCCGACAAACTCACAGCTCCTTATAGGCATGAATTCGCCGCCCTTCAGCAGGCTGTGCAGGCGCGAGACAGCCCTCCTGGACTGCTGGTAAATTATGTCCTCTATCGCGTCCGGCTTGTCCATCATGATGCAGATGAAATGCGTTCCCCTGCTTTTCAGCGCATTTATCTGCGGCTTTGACAGCGGCTCCGGCGCATCCTCAATGAAGCATGCCGCTGACGGCTTCCCCAAAAAGCGCCTGGCCCTGCTGATGAACTTCATCACGCTGGACGCGCTGACGACGGCCGCCGCGTTCCTCCCGATGTCCGTGGGGTCGACGACGACAAATATCTCCCTGTGGTGCGACGGCTTCCCCGGAAGGATATCCACTGTGTACGGGAGATGCCACCCGCCTGCCGCCTTCATGACGCCCATGAAAGAGCCGTATTTCAGGACGAGGAGTTCGCATACGTAGCCTGAAAAGCCAAGGGTCTTCGCGTCGCTGCCGTAAATGCCTGCCGCCTTGCAGAACTGCTTCAGGAGCAGGACTTCATCCTTCATCCCTTCCTTCAGGTTCTCGTTCACGAATTCCATGTGCAGAGGCGACCTGTCCACAGCTGATATCACCTTCTCGCCAGGGTGTATCAGGTAGCACGGAACTATATCGGCCTTGAAGCCGCCTGACATGCACTGCGTGTAAGGATGCTCGGCGTACCTCACCAGGGCCCTGCCTTTCACTTCCCTGCACACGCGGGCGCCGGCATCGAGGCCTTTCTTCTCCAAGTCCTCCCTTGCCGTCTCCTTCGGGAACATGATGAAGACGTCTATGTCATGGTTTCCGGAAAGCCATGTGCCCTTTCCGAGCGAGCCGCACACGACTGCCGGCAGCCCGGAGACTTTTTCCGCTATCGCCGCTATTCTTGACGCGAAAGAAGAAACCTTTTCCGACTCCCTCTTCGAGGGCTTTATCTTCTTCAGGACAGCTTTCCGCAAAGATTCTTTCATTGAATAATTATGGCGCCTTTTATATTTTAAACTCTTGCACCACAAATAATCCTATGCACGTCTCCCACCCGTGGCTCAATCCCGGCACCATAGAGCAGAGGGAATACCAGGAACGCATTGTCGGCACCGCAATATCCGGGAACACGCTGGTGTGCATACCTACTGGACTCGGCAAAACCAATATATCGGCGCTCGTGGCGGCCAACCGCCTGTCGAAGAACATGAACGGGAAGATACTCTTCCTCGCACCGACACGGCCGCTCGTCGAGCAGCACATGAAAAGCTTCATGCGCATGCTGAAGGTTGAGGAGGAGAAGATGAGCGTGGTCACCGGAGAGACGCCGCCGGGAGAAAGGCACGGCATATACAGGAAATCCGACATAATATTCTCGACGCCGCAGTGCATAAGGAACGACCTGAAGGCCGGCATAATCGGCCTGCAGGACTTCGTCCTGTGCATATTCGACGAAGCGCACAGGGCTGTGGGGAACTACGCATACCCTTACGTGGCCAAGGTCTACATGTCGCAGTCGAAGGAGCCGCTCATACTCGGGCTGACGGCCTCGCCCGGTTCCCAGCGATACAAGATAGACGAGGTCCGCGGCAAGCTGTACATAAAGAACGTTGAAATCCGCACCAGAGAGGATTCCGACGTCGCAAAGTACGTGCAGGAGATGAAGCAGGATTTCGTCGAGGTTGAGCTGACGGTGCCGATGCAGAGCGTCAGGAAATACCTGGAAAACGTGAAGAACGAGAGGATAAAGAAGCTGGTCGGATGGAAAGTGCTGAACTCCTACAGAATAACCAAGAGCGAGATGCTCAGGAAGCAGCAGGAGCTCGCGAAGTCCGGAGTCGGGTGGAAATACGCGGCCATATCGGTGCTCGCCGAGGTGCTGAAAGTAGACCATGCTTTGGCGCTCCTGGAGACGCAGTGCATGTATGCGCTGAAGAGCTACTTCGACAAGATGCGCCAGGACGCGGAGGAGGGGAAGAGCAAGGCCGTGGTAAAGCTGATGAAGGACGACAACTTCTCCAGCGCCATGCGCCTCGCCGACGAGCTGTTTGCCGAGGGCCACGAGCACCCCAAGATGGAGAAGCTGAAGGAAATCGTCGCCGAGCAGCTCGAGAAGGACAAGTTCAGCCTCATAATAGTCTTCGCGCAGTTCAGGGACACCGTAAACAGCATACGCGAGACGCTGGGGAAGATGCCTAAAGTCTCGCCAGTGGAGTTCATAGGCCAGGCGAAGAAGAAGGGCCGCGGGATGTCGCAGAAGGAGCAGGTGCAGATACTGAACGAGTTCAAGCTCGGCTTCTACAACGTGCTCTGCGCGAGCCAGGTGGCGGAGGAAGGACTTGACGTCGCTGAAACCAGCCTCGTTGTTTTCTACGAGCCGACGCCTTCCGCGATACGGAAGATACAGAGGAGCGGCAGGACCGCGCGCACGGAGAAGGGCCGCGTCGTGGTGCTGATAGCGAAGGGCACGAGGGACGAGGCTTACCACTGGTCCGCCCACCAGAAGGAGAAGAAGATGACGAAGATACTCTACGAGATGAGGGACAGGAGCCTGAGGAATTTCAAATGAGGCTCGCACACGACTTTAAATAGTTATATCAACTGATATAACTAGTGATTCCGATGGAGCTGATGAAAGACAAGGATATACTGCGCTATCCGAGACTGGACACGGTGCTCATGGTGGAGGAATTCATTAGAGAACACAGCGGCGAATTCAGGAGAAAGGAGCTGTGGGAATCCCTTCCGAAGAAGATGATGTACCAGACGTTCCAGGTTATTCTTGCATACCTGTATGAATCAAACAAGATGTCCATTGACGCCGAGGGCAAGATAGGATGGATATGGGACCCGGAAGGGGTTGAAAAATATCTCAAGAAAAAGCATTTGTTCTGGAGAAGCGGCAAATGAAATCGCAGATAGTATTTGCAGACGATAACCTGAAGGACTCATTCTTGAAATTAAAAATATCTACAACCGAGGACAAGAGATTGTATGATTTTCTTCTGCGGGCATTTGAAGATTTGGAAAATGACGCTTTCTGTGGCATACAGATACCGAAAAAACTTATTCCGAGAGATTACGAAAGAAAATACTGGAGATTGATTTACACAATCAAACAGGCCGACATAGTTGTATTGAGCATAATCCTTGAATGGCTTGACCACAAGAACTACGAGAGAAGATTCGGATATTGATTTGAATGAAGGAAAAATCAGTCGGCGGAATCGTGTTCAGGAAGGAAGGGCGAAAAATCCTCTATCTGCTCCTGCTTTACGAGAGAAAGAGCGACGGGCTCCGGACGTATTGGGACTTCCCCAAGGGCCACCAGGAGAAGGGGGAAAGCGAGGAGGAGACGCTTGCCAGAGAGGTGGCGGAGGAGACATCCATAAAGGATATCTCTGTCGCCAGGGGATTCCGCCACACTGTCAAGTATTTCTTCAGGCGCGACGGCAAGACTGTGCAGAAGGAAGTGGCTTTCTACCTTTGTAAGACGGTCCAGAAGGACGTGAAAATCTCCTCCGAGCACAAGGACTCCGCATGGCTCGACTATGACGGCGCCATGAAGAAGCTGGCCTTTGACAACTCGAAGGGGCTGCTGAAGAAGGCCGGTTCCTTCCTCAGCAGGCTGACACTGAAGGATTTTTAAGCATTGCACAGAACATTTTTCCATGCTCAGAACCGTCGGGCTTACATCGGATGGGGTGCGAAAATCCATGAAGCATGCGGTCTTCATAACCGCCGCCGGAATTGTCCTGCTCAGCGTCATCGGATATTCCACTTCTTTCAAGGCTTTCATGCCGGACTATTCCTGGGTTGCCTTCTATCTGCTCATATCCGTGCCCGTCCAGGAGATTTTCTTCCGCGGCTTCGTCCAGACGCGCCTTTACCGCTTCGGCAGGGCGAGGGCCATAATCGCGGCGTCGATATTGTATTCAATGATACATTTCAATAACCCCATTCTCGTCCTCCTGGCCCTTGTAGCGGGGCTCGTGTGGGGATATTCGTTCAGCAAATACAGGACGCTGTCGGGGCCCGTGTTCAGCCATTCCGTCCTTGGACTCTATCTCTTCCTCCTCGTCATGTAGAAATGAATAACCGCATCATTCATGGTGCGGCATCCTTTTCACGTCCAGTATGGCGTTCATCTCTATGATGAATCATAAAGTATTCTGAACATGAAAATAAAAGCAGGGACACGACTAATAATTGATGGCACAGCAGGTTTCCGGGAAAGAAAACAGCATCGTCATATACGCGGACACGAGGGAGATGGACACCAAGGTGGCTGCAATACTCTCGAGGAGATGCGAGCTCCGCGAGAAGCAGCTCGATGTTGCAGACTACCTGCTCAGCGACGGCGTCGCCTGCGAGAGGAAGACATGCGACGACTTCCTGCAGAGCATCGTGGACGGCCGCCTTTTCAGCCAGATGTCCGTCATGAAGGACAGCTTCGAGTCGCCGTTCGTCATGATAGAAGGCGACACGCTTTTCGGGAAGCGCGAGATGCACGACAACGCGATACGGGGGGCGCTGGCCAGCGTGGCGGTTGACTACAGGATGCCGATACTGTGGACGGAAAACCAGCTCGAAACTGCTGAGATGCTCCTCGCCGTGGCCAGGCGGGAGCAGACAGACAATGGAAGAAGCGTGAGCATACGCGGCAAGCGCCGAATGAGGAGCATGAACGAGCAGCAGGAGTTCCTTCTGGCGGGGCTTCCGCTCATAAATTCAAAGAAGGCGAAGGCCCTTCTGAAGCACTTCGGGACGCCTCAGGGGGTCTTCACGGCGGAAGAAGGCGACCTCCGGAAGGCCGAAGGAATCGGCGAGGAACTCTCGAGGAAGATACGAAAAATCCTCACGTCAAGGTACGAGAAGAGCATCCTGGAGGACTAATTTTATAAAGACTTCTCTGATACCAATCATATGGACCCACAGACAGCGGAAATGGTGACATCGGCGATTTACGTGGCAGGGGCAGTCGGCGCTACAGGCTTCCTGGGGCATAGCGCAGCCAGAATAGTGCACAACTTGACTTATGTAAGAAGGGTACGGGCGGATGCAGAAAGGGAAGAAAGAAAACTTCGG
>JACPAH010000035.1 GCA_016180925.1 Candidatus Aenigmatarchaeota archaeon | reverse complement strand
CTTGATTCAAGCAGCCTCTTGACAGATTTTGGAATGTTCTCATCAAGAAGAAACCTGTTAGGCACGGGCTTTGGAGAATTCGGCATAGCGCTCCCCGCTGATGGTCTTGGCAGCATATTCCAGAGCTTCCCTTACCATCTCTTTTGTCAGTCTGGGGTATTCCTCTATGAGCTTTTCCGGAGTTTCGCCCGCAGCTATAAGTTCAACGATATCACTAACCAAGATTCTTGTGCCCCTGAACGTGGGCTTCCCGTGACATATCTCTGTATCGGCAACAATGTGCCTGCTGATTTCAACTCTCATGTTACTATTAACGACGAGAGGATATTTAAGCCTTCAGGTTTTGAGGAGCCATGATATGCAAAAAAACTATATATTGAACGAAAAGCAGAAAAGAATAATGGGTGCGGGCATGAAGAGGTAATTGAATGAAGAGAGTACTATTTGATGCCAACATTTACGGTGAAATTGTCATAGACCCGGATATAGACACGATAAAAGAAAAAATAAAAAATTTTGGGACTATTTACGGATTTCGCGTCATACGAAATAAAATGAGGAAAACTTCAAAATCAAAATATGTGGGCAATAAAGAATTAAGGATATTGCTGCTTAATCTATATGATGATATAACACGCGGAAGAGAATTTGATGCAACAGAGGAAATGAGCCAAATAGCACAATCATATTACAAAGCTTACAGAGAGTTCGGTGGCTCGAAATCTTTGGTCGATATTATAGAAGATTTCATAATTATAGCATGTGCGTCTGTGCATGAAATTGATATAGTTGTGTCTGATGACGAGAAATCGATGCTAACGGAAAATGCTGTGCGGGCATATGCTCTAGTTAATTCAATAGTAAAAAAGAGAACTCCCAATTTCATAGACTATGAAGAATTTAAAAGGAGGTTATTTCGTGGTTAGCCTGATAAATCTTCTGGCAGACCTGATAAATTCAGGGTCTTTCTGCCTGTTCTTTATATCTGACCATACATCACGCTTTTTTGGTTTCATAAGCAATAATTGCATGATGAGATACTTAAAATTATCGGGGTGTGTTCGTGAATAAAATCTTGTTAGTGGTATCGGTAATTTTGCTCACATCCAGCTTCGCTTTAGCCGAGCTCGGCACAAACATAAGCATCCTGTACGGCTGGAACGGCACCGCCTTCGTGCCGCTGAAGACCAGCGCCGACGGGAAGCTGCAGACGGACATGAACTTCACGCAGAGCATCGGCCTCAACCCGAAGATAAACAACTCCTATACCATAGGCAACACGGCATACCAGTGGCTCAACGGCTACTTCATCAACGGCACCTTCAGCGAGAACCTCACGACGCAAACCCTGACAGTAAGGAGCGGGCTGAACCTGCCGAACGACGCCATAACCGACGCCATGCTCGTCAACGACATAACCATAGCGACGACAAACGACGCCACCATAGGGAGCGGCTGGGCATCGGGCGGCACCACCCTGTATGCGAACGGCGACGTGTGGATGAACGGCTCGCTTTTCATAACGGGCAATATAACGACGGTGGACGTCCAGAACTTCAACGTGACGGGCTACATGCGGCCGGCGGTCAACAACACATACGACCTCGGCGGCGCGAACCTGCAGTGGAGGAACTTCTACGCCGTCGGAGGCAACGTGAGCGGGAACATCAACCTCGCCACTGGCGGGGGGAATGTCGGGATTGGGACAACAACCGCATCAGGAGCTATTGGAGGAGAAAAAGTTAGAGTATTAGATTCAGGAGATGTTGCGATACTGTTAGAATCAACAGGAACAGGAACACCTTTAGGATTTTGGAGAGCAAATTCAGGAAGTCCAGCAACAGTAGATTTTGGGACTGAAGGTTCAGAAGATTTGGCTATCTTTACTGCGAGCGGGGAAAGGGTAAGAATCGACACTTCAGGCAGAATCGGCATCAACGTGACGAGCCCCCAACATACTCTCCACGTGAACGGGAGCGCAAACTTCACGAACAGAATCACCCCCGGACAGAGGAATATTGTAATCAATCCGGCGGCGATTTACACGACCAACGGCGGCGTGAACCTGCTGATAACACATGACGACCCTGCAATAACCCTTGCCGATGCCTCAGCTGGGGAGAATGACTTCACGATTTATAATTCTAATGGCGTCCTTGGAATCAGGAACGAGACGGGAACTTGGTCGGCGACTGATGCATATTTCGCAGTTATAGAAGGCGGCAACGTCGGCATCGGGACGACGAGTCCTGGTTCAGAATATGGATTTAGTCCTGCATTAACAATACAAGGCTCTGGTTCTCCTGGAATTGTTTTTAATGACACAAATGGTGATGAGTGGTCAATTGGTACATCATCATCCAATTTAAATATAGCTGCGGGCTCCACAGAAAGACTCAGAATAGATTCCACAGGCAACGTCGGCATCGGGATGACGGCTCCTTCGGCGAAATTGGAGATAAACGGGACGGGCAATGTGCTGAAAGTGAATGGGACAACGTTATTGGCAATATCAGGAGGCAACGTCGGCATCGGGTCGGCATCGGGACGACGGGGCCGGCAGATATACTTGAAATTGCTAAGGCTGGTGAAACAGGAACCTACATCAGCTCCTATTCTACTACAGATACAACATCTGGGATTCTATATTTAAGAAAATCAGCAAGCGGAACCTTAGGGACGAAATCAGAAACAGCAAGCGGGGAAACTATTGCAATGATTACGGCACATGGTGTCAATACTGGTAGCAACTTCAATGATGTAGCCCAAATACAATTTATTCAAGATGGGGCTTCGGGAGCGACGAGGGTGCCAGGTCGAATCGTGTTCAATACCGCCACGAACGCGGCGGCTCCTGCGGAAAGGATGCGGATAGACAGCAACGGCAGCGTCGGCATTAAGGACAATGAGTTTTATATTGGCACTGTCAACCTGAATCCGGGAGGCGGGAATGGAGGGGGGACATTCCACTGGAACACGGAAGTCGCGAATTCGCAGTCCGTGAACATAACTCCCTCCATAGATTACAACACCCAAAAGAACGGGGCGATGATAGTTGCCCGCATAAAGTCGGCTAGAAGGGGTGCAACTCCCACATCAACGGCATGGGGAGAAATAACAGGCTACTACAGCAGCCAGGGAAGCAACGTAAGTTTCATAAAGAAGCACGGGTTCAACGAAGGCAGCGGGATTACCCTTCTGGACGGCACCTTCAAGTGGGTGACGAGCGGAAGCACGGCCCAGATACAATACACGGCAGACGGGGATGCTTACGGGGAGCATCTTAGCATAGTAGGGGAATTTTCGAATTCATACGGCAGTGACTAGATGACATTTATGCCGCGCTCTTCAGGCAACGCCGGCGGGATTATACAGGGAATAAATGGCCAGAGCGATACTCTTGGTCAAATACCGATTCTACAATCAAATGCGGATGCCGAAGGATCCGGTGATGGATATATTTCGTTTTTAACAACTACATCTGGAACAGCTGGACTTAGGGAACAAATGAGAATTACAAACTCAGGCAAAGCCAGCATCGGCACCACGACGCCGACAGAGAAATTAACCGTTTCAGGCAATTTAACGGTTTCAAGCCTGCCTACTCTGCAACGGACTTTTTCAAAGTCCGTTGAGATGTCAAAGGAGCAAAACTCCTTTGCACATACGGGCGCGGGCACGATTTCCTTCGTTTGTGTTTGATGGCATCTAAAAATGCCATCAACATCTCAAAGAGCTTCGCTCTTTGCAGATATAGACCAGAATGGCAGGATTTTCAAGAAATCGACGGCATGCGCGTAAATGTCATGTCCCGGATTCTGCGGGAAGGCGCTAAAACGGAAACCTGCAAAGAGCTTCGCTCTTTGAGGTCTTGCAGAAGTTTTACTTCTGCACAAAAAGTCGGGACATTTTCTTGGTAATGTGTAAAATTCGTAGAATTTCAACATCTCAAAGACCGGAGGTTTCCGAAAAGGAATGGAATTCCTTTTGGATTTGGAAAAGCTATGCTTTTCACAAATTTGCAGAAATGCGGGGCATGAGAATTATATAAACTCATAGTTTATATATATAAACTATAAGTTGATATCAATGCGCGACATGACGAAAACAGAGATGCTTATTGTTCTGAAAATAGCCAAAACGCCTGAAAGGGCGTTCAATTCCAACAACATATCAAAGGAAGTCGGCATCACGTCTATGGGAGCGCTGAAAATAATGAAAAAACTCGAAAAGGAAGGCGTCTTTGCCTCGAAGACGGCAGGCAAGGCGACATTTTACAGCATCGGCGATAGTGAATATGCCAGGGATTACGTCAAATTCCTCCTTAAAAATGAGGCTGCCCACAGCCCGCCATACACGAAACGATGGATCAATGAAATAAGAAAGCTGAAAAGCGCTGATGCCGCCGTGCTGTTTGGCTCGGTTCTGAGAAAGGGGAAGGATGCGAACGATGTGGATGTCCTTGTAATAACAGACCAGGGGAAACTCGAAAAATTGAAGGAAGAGGTGGCGGAACTGAACAATATCAACGAGAAGCACATACATGTGATTTATCAATCACTTGACGACCTTCGTAACAACATAGCAAAACAGGATAAAGTCGTGCTGAACGCGCTAAAGGGGATTGCTGTCTTCGGCGAGGAAAAGCTTATCGAGGCGATTTCATGAGCCACTCAAAAAATAAAGTCGAGTGGTGCCTGAAGAAAGCCGAAAAGGAATTCGAGGACGGAAGGCATAAAGGGCTTGTAAAGCTCGCGCCGGACATGAAAAAAGCCAGGCAGCACATAGCCAAAGCTGAGCATAACCTGAAATTCATGACAACCCTGAAAGACAAAGAATTCTCGGATTGGTGCGGATCCGCGGCGTTCTACTCTATTTATCATTCTCTTTTGGCAATACTCGCGAAATTTGGCTACGAATCAAGAAATCAGGAATGCACATTCGCTCTTGTATCAAGTATGGCTGAAGACGGAATTATATCGCTTGACTCTTCCGTGCTGGATAGCATAGCCGAAATGAATGATACGCACGCGGAAAGAGAAACTATAACTGAAATAAGAGAGCAGTATCAGTATGGAACAAAGCTTTCGATAGATGATAAAATTTACGAGGAACTTCTGAATAATGCAAAAAGAATTCTGGAAGAGTCCAAAAGTATAATTGAAGAATAGCAGCAATCCCGGCACCGCCTCTCCGTATGATTTGTGAAGGCCCAGCGCACGCATCCATATTATTTATTCGATGCCGCAATTTTCCGTAGTTGTCCTTCCCTTTGTCGCATGTCCCTTTGCCACAAGGCGGTTGAGCCGGATGAGCTGAGAGGGTTTGGAGAACTGAAGAAAGTGCTCGGAACGGCATGGGAATCGGGTTGCGGGCAGGTGAAGGTGGCGGTTGGGGTTAAGTGAGGAAAACAGGCGGGAAAAGGCTTCCGGATGCGTTTTTTGTGTTTTGTGCCATGTCCCGGATCCTGCGGGAAGGCGGGGCATGGAAATGAAGGTTTATTATGGGTTTTGATTGGAGTTAGTTATTTAAATTCATAATGATTATTAATTACAGTGATTCGGATGGAACAAAAACTAACTGAGCATAGCAGAATAGATATAGACCCTAAAATCATGGTAGGCAAGCCTGTAATAAAAGGCACCAGGATACCTGTTTATGTTATTCTGAATCTTTTGGGAGAAGGCTATACCTTTGAGGAAATTATTAAGGATTATCCTGACTTAACAAAAGAGGATATTTTGGCAGCATTAAAATTTGCAGCTCACTTTGCAGAATTTGAAGAAGTGGAAGCATATAGTGAAACAAGCAAATAAACAGGATATGATTTACTTGTTTCACATATAGTCAGCAAAGAAAATAATATCTTAAATGTTTCTTTGCATGACTATAAGCATGAAATGCCTCTTTCTGGTAGATGAAAGCTTGTCTCCTGTTCTTGCAGCAAAAATGAAGGAACTGGGATATAATGCAAAGTCTGTAAGGGAAGCGGGACTAAAAGGCGCCGATGATACCGAAATTATAGAATGGTCTATAAAGAACAGGGCTGTTATAATAACCGGAGACTTGGATTTTGGGGAATTGTGGTATTGGCACTATCGTGGCGACATAGGAATAATTATATTGAGAATAAAATCTTATGGTGCAAAATCCCAGTACAGCGTAATAAAATTCCTTCATGAAAACAAAGCTCTTGATGACGAAAAAATCAGAAATTCGCTCATAATAAGCACTCAAAACAAATACAGAATAAGAACAAAATGAAACTACAGCACAAAGACATTACCAAGCAACCCCGGCACCGGCTCTCCGCATGATTTGTGAAGGCGCAAGGCACTCCTTATAATCTTTGAAGGCTCAGGAAAAATAAATATCGGTCAATGTGCAAAAATATCTTTGATATTTTTGACATCTCAGAAACATCCAAGATGTTTCTGCAGATAAACGCACCGGGACGAATCTTTATTACCGCCTTTTAACATTCTATATTTAATGACCGAACTGACAATATTCATGCTGACGGCGTCTGCAGGGTTCGCAGGCGGCCTGATTAGGGGCCTGGTCGGGGTGCTGAAGCAGCTGAGGATGGGCCGCAGGTTCAGGCCACGGTACTTCCTGCTGACCCTCGTGATGTCGGGCCTCATCGGGCTGATAGCGGCGATGTTCGTGGAGAACGATGTGCGGTTTGCGATACTCGCCGGCTACGTCGGCGGCGACTTCATTGAATCGCTGTACAAGGTGCGGTTCCGCGAGAAATACAGGCCGTCGAACCGCAAGGTGAAGATACCTTGAATAAATCCCCGATGTCGAATTCCTTTAAATGATTATCCGTAAATTAAATATTCATGAAAAAGGAAGTCCTTAATTTTACCGTATTGATAGAAGAGGGAGAAGACGGATTTTATATAGCTAGGGTTCCTGACATACCCGGATGCCACACCCAGGGGAAGACCGTATCGCAGGTTCTGGAGAGAGTCAAGGAAGCCATAGAAGTTTGCCTGGAATCGGATAAAGAAGAAATAAAACCGATGAAATTCGTCGGTATTCAGCAAATTCAGGTAGAAAGATGACAAGACTCTTGCCTGTTTCTGGCAAAAAGTTATGCAAAATATTGGAAGGGATTGGCTTCGAGAAGGTTCATGTAAAGGGAAGCCATGTTCGATACATTCATCCTGATGGCAGGAAGACCGTTGTTCCCGTCCATTCAAATGAAGATATAGATTTAGGGCTTCTGAAAGAAATATTAAAGCAGATAAAATTAACACGAGAAGAATACGAGAAGCTCAGAACCTGACTTATTAAATACAGGCCCCGAACATGAAAGTGGGGATACCGTAAATTATCTTTCCTTTTCCTTCTTCCCCAGAGCAAGCAGAAATTCCCTGTTTTTTCTGATTACTTCCTCAGTTGCCTTATTCCACGAGAACTTATTCATCCAACCACCTCACTATTTCTTCAAGGGTTCTTTTTCCCTCTCTTATTTCTATAAGAAATTTTACATTCTCTTTTTTCTTCAGAGGAATTCTACCTTCGTTTGCAAGCAGAAAGTCCGCAGCGACTATGAAGGAAGTCCTTTTGTTGGCGCTGGCAAAGAAATGTTTTCTGTTTATTTCCATCAGGAGGATGGCAGCTTTCTTTTTTAAATTATCTCCCGATGATTTTGCCCTTTCTATTGCCTCTTCAATTTTATACCTTGGAGCAAGGACTTCATGTTTTTCAGCCTTTGTTGCTCTAAGCAATTCGACCGCCTTTTTGTTTGCGTTTATCACATCCTCTACCGAAGGGTATATTATTTCCATTAATTTTATCTTAACTTGATAGGATATAAATTACCGGCATATGCAGCTTAACAGGAAAGTGAAGATACCCTAGATAATTCTATATATGCAGGATGACAAGTGTATACTATGAAGTCTGCAGTATCCATAGCCGTAATTCTTATCCTTGCAGTTCCGTCTCTCGCGGTAGACCTCCAGGTTCTTGACCTGCAGTATACAGGGGGGCGTCTGGTGGCCAACGTTTTCAACCAGGCGCCGGACGGCACGGAGGACGGCATACTTGTCAGGTTCTACGACAACGGGAGGGAGATAGGCTCGAAGCTGTATACCGACCCCCTGCCCAGGTACAGCGTGTTCTCCGTCTACATGGACTACACGCCGCCGGCCGGCTTGCATGACTTCATGGCCGTTGCCGACCCGGACAATGCGATAGCGGAATCGAAGGACGACAACAACGACAAAATCATTTCGTTTGAGCAGAAACTCGACACGACTCCGAGAAACGTGACGCCGGAGGTGAGCCAGCAGCAGGAGCCGCCGAGCCAGCCCGTTGCCCCTATAACGTTTCCTGAAATCCGGGTCGACGGCGGCACGATGCCTTTCATGGCAGCCCTTCTCGCAGTTCTTCTGATACTGCTTGCGGCAAGGCTCCTGCAAAAAAGAGGCAAATTACGGATATCGCTTCCGAAAAAGAAGTCCGAAAAGGCGGAAGAGAAAACGGGAAGGCATTCAAGCGTTGCCGATGCGCTCAAGCTGGGCCCGGGCACCACGGTACAACTGAGAGCCAGGCTGTCCTACAACGGCGTCGTCGGGGGCGAGCACACGTATTTCATCAGGGACGCCGGAGCCGAGGCTGTCGGCGTCTCGGAAAAGAAGCTCCCGGAGAAGGAATGCACCCTGACATGCTCGGTCGAGAGCTTCATGAAAACCGACAAGATACTGAGGATAAAGGACGTTAAATGATATTTATCTGCAGAAGCCTCTATAAAATTAGTTGTGGGATAAGCACAAGGAGGCTTCTGAGATGACAAAGACAGAGGAAACTGCCGTCTTCAGGCGGCAGAGCATTACTATCTTTGCTCATTTGGCGCCCGGCAAATACATTCCTATGAAGCATGCCGTCATACTTTCACTGATAGTGCTTGCGTCCGTTTCGCTGGCCGACATACTGATAGTCGACAACACCCAGCCCGTCGTCGTGATAGACCGGCCCACTACCGTGCTCCCTACATACACCTCGGAGAACCAGACGGTAAGCGTGAAGTTCAACTACACAGAGGACAACCCGAGCAACTACACCATAACGATATTCAACACAAGCATTGTCGTATGCTCGAAATTCTCCAACCTCACGGGAGGCGGCACGAACATAACCATAAATAACACCTGCACGCTGTCCGGGGCGCGGAACAACTACAACTTCAGCATAAGGGTGAACATAACCGACGTCCTGGGCAACACAAGCTCCAACACGCAGAGCGACGCCGTCATACTTGACACCGTGGCGCCTGTCGTGTCCGGCGAGATACCCCTCAACAACTCCAACGTCACGTCCTCGCCAGTGGCTTTCAGCGTCAACACCTCGGAGACGGCCGAGTGCAGGTACGCGACATCGGCCAACGCGGATTTCGACAGCATGACGACGTTTCCCAACACCAACTCCACGTCGCACAGCGTCACGCTGAGCTTGTCGGACTTCGGCTCCTACAGCTTCTACGTGAGGTGCAAGGACGCCGCAAACAACAGGAACCCCGACTATTTCACGAAATTCTACTACACGGGAAGCATCGCGTATTTCGGGCGCTCGGTTTCCATGGATTTCGCGCTCAGCATCGGCGGGGACAAGTCTGACGACACAGTGAAGAGGTCCCAGAGGTATGCCACAGTGTCGGATGCGGCGCCCGGCACGGTCTTCGGGCTCGTGTTTTCAGGCTCGACGCCTTTCACGAGCACGGAGAACAGCGCATATTCCGCAACCGAAAACATGGTGGGCCTAATACAGTCGGCCAAGGACAACAGGTTCATAATAACATACACTAAAGGAAGCGACGCCATCATTACATCCCGCGCGCCGGAACTAGGCAGCGGCGCCATACCGTCGAAGACCTTCCACAACTACGCCGAGATAAAGCCGGACACGTTCAGGATATACATGATACTGCAGTACACGACGCTCCATATCACCGGAAACCCCAGCTGGAAGGGAACAGGAAAGCTGCTGATAAAGAACAGCGGCAAGTCGGACGACGGCCTCGGCAACATCAGCATAGAGGTGGTATGAATGGCAAATCTTATAGGCCACACGATAACCGTGCTTTTCGGCGTGTTTCTCATACTTTTCGTCATAAGCTTCACGAACAACATAAGGAACGACTACAAGGACTTCATAGTGGAGAACGAGATAGAGCACGTGTGCCTGCTCGCGAAGGGCGCCATATCGAAGATATACGTCACCGGCAACCTGCCCGGGCGCTACAACGACACCCTCGGCGACATAACCGTCAGGATGCCGGAAAAAATCGCGGGCGTCAAGTACAGGGTAGGCTTCGTCAATTCCAGCATAAAGGTGGAGACATTCTTCGAGATAGGGCGCAACACCACATGCCAGTCCGGCTTCGACGCCGCCTATACGGGGCTCTCGTCCGGCGGTCGCACCAAGTTCACCCTCCGCCAGTACGCCAACGGAACAAAGGCAATAGAAATGAGGAACGTGTAAAAATGAAAGGATTCGTCCAGATAGACTACGTCGTGGCATTCGGCTTCTTCTTCATAGTCGTCGTCTTCCTGACGCAGAACGTGACCACCTACGTATCCTCCGTGAGGGGCGACTCCGACATACTGCTCGCAAGGTCGGAGGCAGTCGACCTCCTGACGTCCGCCGACTTCCCGGCACAGCCGCTGAACTGGTCGAGCGAGGAGGAGCTGAGGAGGATAGGGTTCTCCACTACTGCATATTCCATGCTCGTCGTGGTGAACAACACCCAGCCATTCCTGAGGAACCAGAGCGCCAGCCCGTCGGCCATGACAAGCGAGCTGGTCACGCTGAACTACTCGGAAACCGGCTTCCGGGGCATAGACATAAACTCCACCGTGGTGTATGACGAGAACAACAACAGCATCGCCTACCAGATAAACGGGACGAACATAACGTTCGCCATTCCTGTAAACGCGAGCCAGGTAAGGTACCTTACAATATATTTCGACGACGACAGCAACTTCACTTCCAGGTCGCAGGCGGTGTCCGGCAATGACAACCTCACCGAGAGGGTTTTCTTCCCCGAAAGTCTCGAGCTCATGCAGTTCAGGCAGCTGCAAAAGCTCATGAACGCAAACTACAGCCAGGTGAGGAACTCCACCATGACTTCAAAGGATTTCACCATAAAGCTGCTCGATATCGACACCAGCGTGAACTTCCTTTCCTTCGGCCCCGACCTTCCCAGAAAGGGCAATATAGTGGCCCTGCAGAGATACGGGCTCTACCAGAACTCGTCCGGCTTCGTGCGGAAGGGCCGGCTGACGGTGCAGGTGGGATAGTCCGAAATGGAACAAAGTTCCATTTGGATTGCTCAAAGGATTTTCAATCCTTTGGCATGCCGAAAAGCCAGGCTTTTCCGGCATTTTGAAACGGAAATGTGTGAAGAGCGTGCTCTTCAACATCCCAAAGGAATTTCATTCCTTTGCGGATGAATGAGGTGTTTCAAAAACATGAAAACAGAATTCCAGCGAAAGAAAGGCTTCGTTTACACGCTTGAGGTTCTGATAGCGGTCGGCATAGTCATAGTGGCGGCCGCGATGGTATTCAAGAGCATCCCCGAAAAGAGCCAGACGGATCTCGCCACGCTCAAGGAACAGGGGTTCCGCGCCGTCAAGTACCTCGACGACACAGGCTACATAAGGAACTATGTCAACCAGAACAACGAGTCCCTCATAGAGGCCGGGCTGGCCGGCATACTGTCCTCGACGGTGAACTTCGAGGCGGAGATATGCGGCACGTCTTGCTCCGACGCCAACGTCCCGGCGTCAAAGGATGTGCTCAGCATCGACTACTACATATCAGGGTACAGGGACGAGTACCTGGAGAAAAGGGTGAAACTGTGGATATGGAAGAAGTAAGCAGCGGAACAAAAAAAAACGGGCGGAAGGGGCAGATGTTCCTAATAGCGATGGTATTCATACTCATAGGATTCTTCACCGTCAGGAGCATAATCGACATATACGACGTCTTCGAGGAGAAGCGGACCCAGGATATAAAGATTGAGGACCTCCAGCTGCGGAACATAATGAAGGAGTACGGATATGCGGCCGGCATAGCCACCATGCAGCCCGACGCCAACAGGAGCGCCCAGGACTACCTGTTCAATCTCTCCTCCTTCATAAGGAACACCCGCGACGCCAGGATTCTGTACGCAATTGCATACGCCAACGGAAGCACAGGGAAATATTCCGTGACTGTAGGGAACTTCCTCGACGAAAACATCAACGGGACGGTAAGCGGCACCAACTCCGTTCCGGCATCGCAGCAGTTCATCATAACGGACAGGAAGAACGTGACGTACGAGTTCAACTTCACGGCAAACGGGACAGTCGAGCTGAACATCACTTACACCACGGGCAGCATTGATACGAAGGAGCTGCTCAACGTCACCGTCCAGGATCCCGGCCTTTTCATTGAGATCCTGTCGGACGTGACGCTTGGGGGAAGCGATATTAAGCTCAGGAGCAAAGAAATCTATAACAGGACCTGGAGGGTTCCATAGATGAACGTGCTGCTTTCCCTTGCTGTTGTCGTGACAATAGCGGTTGCCTCCATATACGTAGTGCTCACCGAGACACGGGCGGCTGTGGACTCAGCATCGCTTGCAGGGGAGTTCAGCGACGCGGAATCCTTCCTGAAGTCCCTGGACAACCAGATAATGGAGGTGCAGAAGGAGGGCCCGGGCTCCAGAAGGCTGTTCCCGTTCTCGGTGTCCGGGGGATACGAGGTCTCGGACGCCGAGGACAGTGTAATACGCGAAATGCAGTCGAGCCCCGAGTTCGTCCAGTACCAGTCGTCGGTCCTTTCGGAGAACATAGTTTTCGTGTCGGGCTCCCAGAGCAGCTGTTTCGAGAGGGACGAGAGCGGGGACGGCCTCAACGAGCTGGTGATGGAAAACCCCTACATCAAGGCAGTCTTCAGGAAAACCGCCAGGGCAAGCCCGCTCGCAACCATAAGGACGAACGAGACAATCATCTCCATGCAGGAGAAGTCCGGTGGAAACACGGTAAGCTTCGTAAATTCCAGCGTGCTCATAGACGGCAATTCGACGAGCTCGTCTGGCTCGGGCTACACCGAGCTCCTGAAGACGGGCTCAAACAAGCCGTTCTGCACCGTCCGCATGTTCGTGAACTCGACCGCAGGAGTGTACGACGTCTTCTACACTCTATATTCATCGTCGGACTTCATCGTTGCCGACGTGAGAAACATACGATAAGGAAATAAAGTATATATATGGCTCCAGTCAAATGAATTACCAAGAGTGATAACATTGAAAGGCGTTTCTCCGCTTGTTGCGTCGGTACTGCTCCTTGCGATAGTGGTTTCATTGTCCGTCATAATAGGCGGCTGGATAAACACGCTCTCAAAGGACACCACAACCACCGTGAGCAACAGGACCAGCGAGGCCATAAGCTGCTCCTCGGCCGACCTCACAGTCGAATCGCTTTACATAACCAACGGCACCTCAGGGACGGCGAGGGCGCAGATAAGGAACCAGGGATTCCAGGCCATCACACTGACGTCGGCGCAGCTCATAAACAGGACAGGCCACAACCACAGCACAACAACGACTCTGGGCAACTTGGCCAAGGGCGAGATTACACAGCTCTCGTTCAGCGGCGTTGGCGTGCCTTCATGCCCGACGGACTTCTCCAGGCTTGTGGTGACGACCACATGCGGCGGCGTGGCCCACATATTCACAGGAACGCCAAGCTGCCCGTAATTCTGAAAAAAGCTTCTGAAGCTGAAAAGTATATATATGGCTATCAGTAATAGATTAAATATTGAAATTCGGGAGCATTCCAGATGATATTTTGCACAAATGAAAGACGCAAAGGTATATCCCCGCTGATTGCTGCAGTGCTTCTCATAGCATTCACCATGGCGATAGCCGGGATAATGGCCACGTGGGCCACCCAGTTCTCGAGCCAGAAGATAGAGCAGTCCTCGGCGGAAGCCGAGTGCATAGGCGTCCTCGACATAGGTTCGTTATCGTTCAGCAACACGACCATAAGCGTCAGGATAAAGAACCTCGGGGACAAGCTGGAACTCACAGACATGTCGGCGGTGGTGGAGTATTCGGATGCCACGAAAAACAAGCAGTACGACATAAAGGACTACAATGCCACGGACCCGCTCACGCCCGGAGGCGTCACTTTCTTCATCGTCAACACCGGAGAGACAGCGAAGCCAAACAAGATACAGGTTTTCTCCGGCAACTGCAAGAAGAATCCGGCCGAGCTCAGGTTCCCCTGAATCATTAACACATTAATAAATCAGAAAACAATAGAATTCATATGAAAGGGATAAGCCCGCTCCTGTCCGCCGTCCTTCTGGTGGCCATAGTCGTTGGAATGTCGCTCATGATTTCCCAGTGGAGCTCCGCGCTCTCGAAGTCGCAGGGCTCGGAGATAACCAACAAGACGCAGGAAAGGCTGTCCTGCCAGTTCGCCAATCTCTATGTCAGGAACGCCACGCTTTTCTGCAACAACAACTGCGCCTCAGGCACTTTCCATACCGTCAACGTTTCCATAGTAAATTCCGGGAAGAGGAACGTGGAGATAAGCTCTTTTGCGCTCAGAAACACGACAGGCAACCTTACTGTATTCACCTTGAACGAGACGAAAAGCATACAGGCAGGCTCCAGCCTGACGGTGACAAACGTCACCTACGGCAACTGCGCGCCGTTCAACAACACAGTCGACCGCCTCATAGTCAGCAGCCTAAACTGCCCCTCGAACGCTTATGACTCCTTCCCCGGCTCATCGATGGCCTATGCGGCCTGCTGATACCGTCTCCTGAAAACCATTGTTTTTTTGAACGATGGTTTTTTATACCGCCGGAAGGCATGATAGATTCATGAAGAAGGGCCTCTCCCCGCTAATCGCAACAGTCATACTGGTCGTCATGGTCGTGTCCATAGCGGCCATAATAACTGTGTTCGCGACCACCATCACCCGCGAATCTCAGGACAGGATAGAGAACAGGACGCAGAAGAACGTGGACTGCAGCGGCGGCGAAATCCGCATACGCGATGTTTACCTGCAGCCCGGCAACTATTCAAGAGTGATAGTCGAGAACGTGGGCCTTGTCAGCGGCCTTACAATAACCTCCGCGCAGGTCGTGAACATCACAGGATACAACTCGTCGGCGACCAACCTGCCGATAAGGAATTTCGACACGGGCGACATTGAAACGGTCGTATTCGCGAACCTCAGCAGCGTCGGCGCCTGCGTGAACTTCTCCCAGGTCATAGTCTCGACGGACTGCCAGTCGGTGAACGCGAGATTCAGGGGCACGCCGCTGTGCGTATGATCAAAGACAGTGATCGGCTGTCTTTGTCATCTCAGAAGTCTTGGAGAGACTTCTGCAGATAAGTCGAGAACCTGAGTCTGCAGAGAACCCACGGCTCTCTGAGATCTCAAAGAATTCTGAGAGAATTCTTTGCAGAGTTCTCATCTGCTGAATGGCATTCTTCAATGCCATTA
>JACPAH010000034.1 GCA_016180925.1 Candidatus Aenigmatarchaeota archaeon | reverse complement strand
TGCGGAAGACAAAGTCTTCCGAGATGCTAAAAAGCTTCGCTTTTTGAGCATATGTGAAGCAAATAATTCTTGTCGGGATTATTTATTTGGTTCACTATAAAAGCCATAGTATTCATACTCTTTGCAGATGGGAAACATAGAAGGGTTCGAAAGCCTCCTGGCTATGGTGCAGAAGGAAATGCCGCTCAAGAAGGCCGGGAGCGCCGGCGATATGTGGAAAAAATTCCTCCGCATTGTTTTTCTCGGGGGCGGACGCGGCGACGCCGAGATAGATTATATCATCGGCCTGCTGAAGAATGAAACAGAGCTGGATTTCGTCCTGAAGACAAGGGGCGAGCAGTGGCAGGAAGCAGCGACCGAAAGGCTGGACAAGGCCGCTGCAAAGGAAAAAGACGAAAGAAAGTCATACGCCATAAATTCCCTGAAGAAGGAGCTCTTCAGGATAACGGCCTCGATAAAAGGGAGCGCGCGATACTTCGAGCGGACGAAGATGAGCCCCGAAACCCTTGAAAAACTGTGCAAGGACAGGGAAAGCACCTGGGAATTCATAGAAGAACTGAACGATGACGAGGACGTAACTAACGTAAGGTTCACGAAGGTCGTGCTATGGCTCCATTCCGTCGGCTTCGCAAAGGACTTCTGCCCTCCTAGCAGGCAGATAAAGGACTTCGTGAACAAGGACCTGGAATTCCGCTACCAGTTCTATGATGATGACAAGTTCTTCATGGAGAAGGTGAGGGAGTTTGCGGGAAAATTCCCGAAAGCCAGCGTCTACGACGTCAGCAAGGCGATATTCTTTTTCCGGACGCTGAAGAACATGCTGGAGCCGAGAAGCATGGAATACAGGAAGTTCAGCCCGAAGGCCATGCTCGATTTCATGAAAAAGAACAAGTTCTCGCTGGCTGACATAGGCGAAATCCTTTCGGATTTTGACATGAGAGAAAGCCTTCCGGAGCAGCTCCACAAGTTTCTAAAGACCAAAGGTCTGTGAAATGTTGAAGTTCTCTGAACTTCACACATTCATAGCGAGGAGAAAGTGAGTCTCAGCGCCCTAAAGGATGCTGCGTCATCTTTCGTGTCAACACCTCATATCCATCTATGGCTTAAAGGCCATAGCGTTGAAGATGAAAGTAATCACACGCCCTTTATGTTGGCGAACAGGTACCAGACAAGAACGACAAACGTTATCATGACCAGGAAAAAGATGAGCGTCCTGAGGAATCCTTTCTCCTTCGCCAGACCCTTAATTCTGCTCCACATGGCTCCTCACGAACTTGTATCTCACAGCGACCCACACGGCCAGCCACAGCAGCTGCACCAGATAGTCGGCGTAGAAAAACATAAGCACAAGCGCGCCAGCAAACGGCACGGCGAATTCAAGCTGCTTGTCCATCTGAATAATACGGCGGCATGGCTTAAATGCTTTTTTGGGAAGTATTTTCATGAAGCCCGTGAAGAACGCCGTTGCATACGTCATATACAATTCCGACAGGAGCAAACTGCTGTCCATCCAGCGCCCAGGGGACGACGAAGACCTGCCGAATGCCTGGGGCCTCCCGGCAGGCTCGCTGAAGGGAGGCGAAACCGAAGAAGAAGCCGTGCTGCGCTCCGGAAAGGAGAAGCTTGGGGTCAGGCTGAAGGTTGCGAAGAAAATAAAATCAGGCGACTTGGAAAGGAAAGAATACATCCTCCATTTGACAGACTATGAGGCGAAAATCATAGAAGGGACGCCCCGTGTCCCGCAGAACGTGCCCGGCGTCACGCAATACCAGAGATGGAAATGGGCGCTGCCTGAAATCCTGAAGGAAGCCGCGCGGAAAGGTTCCTTGTGCTGCCGCCTTTATCTTGAAAGCATTGGAGAGAAATGGTAATCAGTCGTAGAATTTCTTGGCGAGTATTATTCCCGGGTCGCTGCAGAGAGTCCTCACGTTCACGTCGTAGCTCGTTATGAGCTTCAGGGCATCCTCTATGTCGCTGTTGAGCCGGGTGTCGGAGAAGTCCTGGCTTTTTGTCCTGTCGCATCCCGCCACTATGGCATCGACCACGGCATTGTGGCGCTGCAGTTCAGGCGAGGCCTGGCACGGGCTCCTGGTGCAGAACTCCGAACTCACTGTCACGGTGTAGCCTTTCCAGCACGTCTTCTCGCCGCCTATTGTGACGCACGAATCATCTATGGATGAGCCGTAAAGATAAAGCACGGCGAACGCTGCCACCGCTATGACTACGATGAAAGCGAGAAACCTTCTCATGATAAGTTAATTGCTCCGGCTTATTATAAATATTGACTTCATAGGAAGAATTATTCCGCCAGAATGTGTTCTTCTTCTATGGTGATGAATGAATTGCCGCAATATTTTAGTTTGTTACTCTACGGGCACTAATCATATACAATCAAAGTCTTGTAATAATATAGACGCAAAAAACGTGGGCATGGTGGGAAAAATCTGCCGATGAAAATTATTTTTTTCGCATTACAGGCTATGCAGGTGAAAAATTCCCATAGTAGCACAAAGAAATATCCTTTGAAGACAATATTTTTGCGATGTATATTCAGCCTGATAAAAATGCTTATATACCACCGGGAAGTATTTATGGAATACCGAAACAAATCACACATAAATTACGGAAAAGTTGCAACATTGAGGAAGAAATTTCATAAATGTTGTCACTATAATGTGGCTGTTTCTTGGGGAAGGCTGGGTCGTCATAATTGATAGGGTGGATAGTAATCGACTCGTCAAAATCTGCGGAAAGCAAGGCTTTTCAAGATGTCAAAGAACCTGGCGTTCTTTGAACATAAAAATACCTGGAGGGGTTAAAAATGGAAAACGATGACATTTCAAATTTCCAAGTCGAACAGGCCAGAATAATGGTCGTTGGATGCGGAGGAGGGGGCTGTAATACTGTAAACAGGCTCACGGAACTCGGGATCGATGGTGCCGTGACGGTGGCTGCCAACACGGATGCGAAGCATCTTACAGTCACCAAGGCTCATAAGAAAATCCTTATGGGAAGAGAACTCACAAGAGGGCTGGGAGCCGGCGGATTCCCTGAAGTCGGGAAGAAAGCCGCAGAGGAATCGAAGAACGACCTCAGGCAGGCCCTTCAGGACTGCGACCTGCTCTTCATAACGTGCGGCCTCGGAGGAGGCACCGGCACGGGTTCTGCTCCGGTAGTTGCATACCTCGCAAGAGAAATGGGCGCCATCGTGATAGCGGCAGTCACTCTGCCCTTCAAGATAGAAGGCGCAAGGCTGATGAAGGCCGAGGAAGGGCTCGCAAAACTGAGGGAAGTTTGCGACACGGTTATCGTGATAGAGAACCAGAAACTGGTCGAACTGGCAGGAAACAAGCCACTGAAAGAGGCTTTCGGTGTTGCCGACAGTCTCATAGCAATGATGATAAAGGGCATAACCGAGACCATATCACAGCCGTCGCTTGTCAACCTTGACTATGCGGACGTAAGGACCATAATGAGGGCCGGCGGCGTGGCCACAATAGGAGTGGGAGTTTCAGACGACCAGAACCGGGCAAGAGATGCCATAACGAAAGCCCTTTCCAATCCGCTACTAGACGTAGACTATTCTGGAGCAAAGGGAGCCCTTATCCAGGTGATAGGCGGCGAAGACATGAGGCTGGATGAGATAAGCACCATAGGAGAAGCAGTCTCGCAGCACATGGACCCCGAAGCGGTTGTAATGTGGGGGGCAAGAATAGACCCGGCACTCAACGGCAAGATACAGGTTATAACAATAATAACCGGTGTCAAGTCGCCATACATCCTTGGCAGAAACGCAGTAAGCTCTGCAGCAAGGAGCAAGGTCGGGGACCTCGGAATAGAAGTTATAGCCTAGTGCCCTATCGAAATCCAGGAGAGTGAAACTCCCTGGGATCTCAGAGGACGCATGTCCTCTGAAGATTGGGGGCGCCCCGGGGCTCTAACCTGCGGAATTACGCAGATGTTAATGGAATTCCAAGGAATTCCATTCAACAAAACCGGGACCATCACACACTCTCGGAGAACCAAAGGCTCTCCGCAGAGATCAAGTCCCATGAAACCCGTGCAATACGTGGGACATTCATAAACGGCATGTTTACCGGGGAAACCCGGGACATATGCCTGTCACGGAGAACCAAAAGTTCTCCCTGATATTTGAAGGAATTGCAGATTCCTTCAGATATGCAGAAAGCTTTTGCTTTCTGCACATATTGACCAGTCCAGCGAATTTCCTCCCGGAAAAGCATAATGTTATGGGCATTTGCCGGCAGGAGTTCCAGGAAGCTGCGTCCTGACAGCCAGATTCGCCACAAGGCGTTTCGCAAGAATACAACAGGACACCCCGAAATCCGTGAAGGAATTTTTTGTTCCTTCGGGAGCACAGAGAACAGTGTTCTCTGGTGATAGGACAGAATTACACGCCTATCGAGGGGCGGACAGCGGTGCAAAAAGCGCATGAGGCCAAAGCACACAGGCCGCAGATGTAAGCGGCTTACTGCGCCAAACCTTGCAGAGAAAAAGCTGAAATACCGGACCACAACCAAAAGCCCGAAAGGGCCCCGAGACATTCCGATGTAAATCTTTTGAGCGTCTCCTGCAAAAAAACCCAGCAGTTCATACCACCCGAAGCGACAAATGCATCAAAAATCTGGAATGGGACATGTCAAACATGGATGCAAGTGTTAGACCATACCCGTCTGTAACCAAAAAACCAAAACGCGTCCATGTAACAAAAAAAGGCTGGCGGACGAAAAGGTGTTTCATAAACACCACCCCAAGGAAAGCATGAAATTAATGCTTTAGTCTTCTAGACCAGTCGGTTTAGAAGGCGGTTGGATGAAAAACCGATTCAACCAAGTTCGTCCCCAGCCTCCTTTTTTATTTCTTCATCATTATCTTGAGAATCAAATCTCGCTCTTGCACAGCCAGCACTTGTGTATGTCCTGGTCGTTGGGGGCGCCGCATTTCGGGCATTCCTTGCTGTCGCGGTGGGGGCCGGTAGTGTTGGGGTCGAAAACTGGCTCGTTATGCGCCTGTTTCGGTGCCGGGGCCACGAGCTTTGGCTCCTCCATCCTGGCTGCCTGGGCGAAGTCGTTGTCTTCGGCCGGCGTGTCCTTGATGTCGGTCATGGAGACATCCTTGGCCTCCGTTTTGCCGGCTTCGTTCTTCGGCTTCGAGAACATAAGCTTCAGCCTGTCAAGAAATCCCATCATTTACATATGACGGAAAAGTTCTTATCCGTGAAATTCTGGCGTCAATGGCGTATTTTCTATTTCCATCACGTAAGGGTCAGTGGACACTCCGACCAACCCGTTTCCTTTCTTCATCAAGGCATTCCTGACAGGCCTTAGATGGGCCTTTACGATTTTCGGAAGAAACGCATGAGGCCGCCTCATAAATCTCCTTGTTTCGTCAACCATGGCATCAAGATGCGTTCTCCCGTGTTTTATGTCAAGATATCTCATTATATCCGAATCCGACAGGTCGCCGCACTGAGTCGTTATATTGTCCCCGTGCACCCTGTAATAGTATACTACCTCCGGAACCTGGGCCGTCTGCCCCTCTTTCAGATGCTCCATGACATTTATGCTGAAATCCAAATCTTCAAGGGCGTATAGTTCCTCGTCAAATTTCACGCCTCCAAGCACATTTCTGTCAAGCATCAGGGAATGATGAGGAAATGCAACATATCTGCTCTTCTTCATTTTTTGCGCCATTTTTCCGGGGTCACCCAATACAGGCCCTCCGAATACCATTATTAATTCCATCCCTGCATTACAAATTCCGGTTCGCCCATAAACGACTTTAGTATTGATATTATCAAATGCGCCCAACCTGTCTTCGACGGATGTTCTGGGCAGCATGTCATCGGAATGCACGAAAGCCACGTATTCAACGCCGTCAAAACGCCTGTCTTCTTCCAGCATCCGAATGCCGTGATTGTTCGCAACAGAAGAGCTGTATCTCGGAGCGGGGCCTCTTCCTATCCTCTCATAAACAACCCTCGGGTCCCCATATCCTCTTACGATTTCCTCTGTGCCGTCAGTGGAGCCGTGGTCAACCACAAGATAGACAAAATCCCTGCAGCTCTGGCCTGAGACGCTGCGCATCGTCTTGAGAAGAAGGCCGTTATGCCCCCTATTGTACGTTGGCGTCAAAATGGCTACTTTCGGCATTTCTCATAGATGCCAGAAACCTTCTTATTCATATGCCGGGCGGCGGCAAAGGAATATAAGCATTATACCCATACTATTCTGAAATGGAGCTCAAAGAGTTCGCCGACCCCCCGCAGGGATTCTCAGACGAGAAAAACTCCAGAATAGTTGTGATACCCGTGCCTTATGACGAGACAAGCACGTGGCTCAAGGGAGCCGACAAGGGGCCGGACGAGATAATAACCGCTTCCGCCAACATGGAGCTTTACGACATCGAGACGCGCTCCGAAGTCTACAGGCAGGGCATATTCACCGACGAGCCCGTGGATGAAAAGAGTTCCCCGGAAAAGATGACTGAGGCCGTCCGCCAGAAAGTGACAGGCCGCATAAAGGACGGCAAGTTCGTCGTCGTCATAGGCGGCGAGCATTCGGTTTCCGTGGGCGCCGCCGTCGCCCACGCGCAAAGCTACCCCAGCCTTTCTGTCCTGCAGCTGGACGCTCACACGGACCTGAGGGAGGAGTACAAGGGCTCCAGGCACAACCACGCATGCACCATGGCGCGCATCAAGGAGGCGTGCCCGATAGTCCAGGTCGGAATAAGGAGCATGGAAGCCTCGGAAACAAAACACGCGGAAAAAGACAGGATATTCTATGCCGAAGACATCCATGGAAAGAAGGACTGGATGAAGCAGGCGGCCGACAAGCTGTCTGACAATGTCTACCTGACGCTCGACCTCGACGTCTTCGACCCGTCGGTCATACCGTCCACAGGGACGCCGGAGCCGGGCGGCATGCTCTGGTACGACGTCCTGGAGTTCCTGAAAATGCTCATAAATGAGAAGAACCTGGTGGGCTTCGACGTCGTCGAGCTGTGCCCCGACCACAACAGGCACTCGGCCTTCACGGCAGCCAAATTGATTTATAAAATATTGAGCTATAAATTCAGCAGGTGATGGGATTAATGGAAAAGAAAGATTTGCTGAAGGAAGAGATAAAGCACATAGACGTAAAGTCGTTCGACTCAACCAAGATAATAGACGGCATGAAGGATATGTCGTTCACTGCGAGGGACACGGCCAGGGCCGCTGACATTTTCGATATGATGCTGAAAGATAAAGACTGCACTGTAATACTTACGCTGGCCGGAAGCACCAGCGCTGGCGGATGCATGCAAGTATATGTCGACATGGTCAAGAACAAGATGATAGACGTAATCGTGGCGACAGGCGCATCGATAGTCGACATGGATTTCTTCGAGGCACTCGGATTCAAGCACTACAAAGGGAGCCAGTTTGTCGACGACATGAAACTGAGGGAGCTCTACGTGGACAGGATATACGACACTTATATTGACGAGGAGCAGCTGCAGGCGTGCGACAAGGCCATAAAGGAGATAGCCGATTCGCTTGAGCCCAGGCCCTACTCCTCGAGGGAATTCATAAGGGAGATGGGAAGGCACCTGACCAGGCACGCAAAGAAGAAGGACTCGCTCGTCCAGGCGGCATTCGAGAACAACGTCCCGGTATTCTGCCCGGCGTTCTCCGACTCGAGCGCGGGATTCGGCCTTGTGCTTCACCAGGTGGAAAGGAAGGACAGCCACGTGTCGATAGATTCGGTAAAGGACTTCCTTGAACTGACGCAGATAAAGATGAAGGCCCCGACAAGCGGGCTGTTCATGATAGGAGGCGGCACGCCGAAGAACTTCGCACAGGACATTGTCGTATGCGCCGAGGTCCTCGGCCACGAAGTGCCGGTTCACAAGTATGCCGTGCAAATCACTGTCGCCGACGTGAGGGACGGCGCCTGTTCGAGCTCGACGCTGAAGGAAGCGAGCTCGTGGGGCAAGGTTGACACAACCTACGAGCAGATGGTGTTTGCCGAGGCCACGAGCGTCCTTCCCTTGATAGCAAGCTACGTCTACCACAGAAAGAGTTGGCAGGACAGGCCCAAGCGGGAATGGGCGAAGATGTTTGACGAGAAGTGAAATGTTTTTGGTATTGAAGGCATGAAATCTTAATATACCGCCTGGCGCTATTTAAGTATATCAGGGCGTTGAGGCTCCAAACGCTTAAGAAGTTTTTTGCTAAGCCCTTAAAGGAATAACTAAAAGGTGATAAAGATGGGTATAAAGAAAATCAGATATATACCGGCAAATAAACTTTCTACCGCGCTGAAAGAGAAATACGGCATAAAATCCATAAAAAACGATGAATTTGCGCAGATTAGGGTAACAAACCCTGCCGGAGGCGTCCAAGTTCGTATCATCAAATCGCCTTTAGAAGAAGTGCGAAAAGCATTCAAAAAGAAGAGTCTGGAAGGCTTTCAAATCTAAGGCGGCATTTCTATCGATATCACAAATAAAGACGGCCCTTTAGATAACGCTGTTTTTATTACTACAAAATCCGTCGTCAATGGATTGATAAGAGAACTGCAATCCGGCATGAACGGCGACATATACGCCTTTTTTCAATTTACTCTGTATAAAGGGCATGAAGTTTTTGTTTCCCCGTCTGTCTTTTGCGGTTTAGCTGAGAAATTGCTGCCGCTTGATGAAGCAGCTTTTACTGAGATAAATTCTCTCATAGGAGACGGAGGCTTTGTAATAGGCCAATCAAAATTTGCAACCGAGTTCGAAGATATAATAGTATTGGCAGAGGCCTTATCTATCACCGAACCGAAGAAAAACGTATTTGTCGTCACATCAAAGCCAGATGATTTTGATGTAAACCGCTTAACAAATGAAAACGTCGGGTGTTTTGACATAGAAGCTATGATTCAGCTGATAAAAGTATCGGACACTGAGTTCAGGCGTTTAGTTTATATTGGGGCAAGTAATTAATTTCTTAACCCGTTCATTATAAGTTTATTATATGAAATCAAAATCTCCTTTCAAGGTCATTTTATATAGTTTATAAAAAGCTACAAGAAGAACTGCAAATACTAAATCAAACACCATTTCTTCAATTGTCCCGCCGAATGCAATAGATTTGATAATACCATATATACCAGAAATACCCATACCCATCAATATCCCTAAAAAAATTCCCAGTTTCAAATCTTTATTTCTATTGCTTAGCCACTCTTTTTTTTCTTCGTCTGTAAAAATTTGTTTCCTGTTAGGGTCAACTGAATAATTTTTATTAGGATTTTCTGACATTACTTCATACGCTTTCTCTAGAAACCTCTTGTGACCTTCAATCTTTTCTCCGTCTTTATCTATAGGCATATATGCCGCGGATGGGTATCGAACCCACCGCCTCCACGTTTCTGAGGCATTTGTCATCATCTTGACAGTCAGAGCTCATAGCCCTATGAGCATCGCCCTATGTTGAGTGGCGCTCTACCACTGAGCTACCGCGGCGCTAATGAAAAATGTTTTGGAACGCATTTAAATCGGCATTATACACGAATAATGCCGATTAATCCAAATTTCTATAAGAAATTCGGATTTAAATTTACAAGATGCCCAGCTGCGCCAGAAATGCCTCGAGCTGGATGCGCGGATTGCTGCCCTCGGTGAGGCGGAACTCATATTCCCCAAGACGCTCAATGAGAAGCAGCTTCTTCCTGTCGTCGACGCCCAGCGAAAGTATCTGAGAGTGGATTTCGCGCACGACGTCGTCCCCGGAAAGCCCGCGGCCGTGCAGGAGGGTTATCAATATTTCCCTCGCGTCCGAGAACTTGGCGGCCAGGGCAAGCTCAAGCATCTTCCTGACGTCGGCAGGGTCGGCCCTGTTAACGACAGAGTAAACAGTCTCTGGAGAAACCTTCTTCGCGGACGACAGGAGCTGAAGCGTGTTCACGGCGCGCCTCATGTCGCCCTCGGAAATCTTTATGACGGCGTCCATCGAATCGTCATCAACCTTCATCCCCTCCTTCAGGGCTATGTCCTGGAGGTATGACTTCATCTCATCTGGACGGAGGGAAGAGAAGCGGAAGACGGCGCACCTGCTTTGTATCGGCGGTATTATCTTTCCCGAATAATTGCACGCAAGTATGAAGCGGCATGTCGCAGCGTAGTTTTCCATGGTCCGCCTGAGAGCGTGCTGGGCGTCCTTCGTCAGGGAATCGGCCTCGTCCAGATATATTATCTTGTACCCTTGTAATGGCATGGTGCGGGCGAAATCCTTCACCTTCACCCTGACAGTGTCGATGCCCCGCTCATTGGAGGCATTGAGCTCGAGGAAATTTCCGTGCCACTGTTCGCCGTAAAGCTCGTTAGCTATCGCCAGTGCCGCAGTGGTCTTCCCGCATCCTGCAGGGCCTGCGAAGAGGCAGTGGGGCAGGGAGTTCTTCTCGAGCAGGTACTTGAGGCGCTCGATAATGGGCTTCTGGCTGACTATGCCGTCAAGGCGATGCGGCCTGTACTTTTCCACCCATATCGAAGATTCCATACGATTAATAGAAGGGGAAATTATAAAATCTGCAGATTTCCACCGTTTTTACTCAAAAGAATTCTTTTGGCAATTCGAGAAAGCTGTGCTTTCTACGAATCAAATGGTGTTGGAAATCTGAGATGCAAGGAAGAGCATAGCTCTTCCGTCACAGGCAGACTGAAAGTCTACCATGTGCTCAACGACTCACCAATCTTAGAAAGCCACCGCTTCAGGTGGTGGTCGCCGGCAACATCAGGCTGCATTTCGGGCCGAAAGCTCCTTCCTAGACTTCCAGAAGAAATATCCTATTATGATGAAAGTCGCGACCGGGGAGAGCCATTCCGGTATGTGGAAGCCGAACGCGTTCGCGACCATTATGCAGCCGAGTATCAGTATGGAATACATGGCGCCGTTCTTCAGGTACTTGTACCTCTTGACGCGCTCTATGTTGGATATCGTTATCTGGCGGACCGCTATTGCGCCTATGCCGTTGCCTATCAGGATAAGGGGCACGGCAAGCGTGAAGGCGAACGCCCCTAATACGCCGTCTATCGAGAAGCTGGCGTCTATGACCTCCAGGTAAAGGATTTTGCTCCAGTCGCCAAGCGAGGAGGAGCCCAGCAGCTCCTTCTCCTTCTTCGCGGCATTTTCCCTGAACCCGTGGACTATGAAGAATATGGTGGAGCCCATGACCGCCCCGAAAGCCATTATCGGGCTGCGATGGATGGCGAACCATGTAACCACTGCAAGCGTCACGGATACGACGACAAAGAACCATACGCCCTGCTTCTCTATATGGCGCTCGCCCCGCAGGCCGTAATGCTTCGGCTCCAGGAAGAGCCAGTGAAGGAACAGGAAAACGAGGAACATGCCCCCGAGCGCAAGCAAAGGCGGTGACGATTTCGCTATGGCCTCCGCTACCGCCGGGTCGTTGCTGAACGCGGCGCTCCATGCCCCGACAGGACCAAGAGACGGGTTCGTGCCCCATATTATGGCCCATGGCAGAAGACCGCGGATAAGAAACACGGAGAAGAATATCCCCCATGTCAGGAACCATCGCCGGGCGCGCTGGGACATCGTGTGCAGGACTTCGGCATTGATGACGGCATTGTCTATGCTCGTGATTATCTCGAACATTATCAGCCCAGCCACTATCAGAGCCGACGAGAATATATCAACCATCAAACCACGCTTTATTATTCGGTAAAAGACTTATAAACTAGGCTTTCATCAGTTTATTTATGCCAATAATAACGATATCGGGCTCCCCGGGGACCGGGAAGACGGCGGCCGCAAGGGAGCTCCGCAAGGCGACAGGCTTCAGGATAATCTCCCTGAAAGGCCTGGTGAAGTCGGGAAAAATAAGCTCCGGCTGGGACAGGAAGAGGAAGGTCCGCATAGTCGACGAAAAGACGCTGGAGCGCGACGTGAAGAAGCTCATCAAGCCCGGGAGGAGCTACATCATAGAAGGCGGCCTGGCCCATTTCATAAAGGGCAATATATGCGTGATACTGAGGACGGACCCTGCTGTCCTTTCAAGGAGGCTGAAAAGGAGAGGATGGGGCCGCGAAAAGGTAAGGGAGAATGTCATGGCCGAGATGCTTGACGAGAGCGTCATAGAGGCCAAATCCCTCGGCCGGAAAATAGTCGAAATCGACACAACGAAGGCCGGCCCGGAAGCGGCGGCACTGTCAATAAAGATGGCATTAAATAATTATCGCCTCCAAAGGAAATATCGCCCGAAGATAAACTGGACGGGCAAATATCCAAAACTTCTGGCAAAAATTGGTGCTTAAAAATGGCTCTCGGAAAACTCAAGGCGGCGATGTTCCTGACTTTCGTGGTGCTCTTCGGCACAGTCCTGGCGCTGTCAGGCGTGCTCGTATGGATACTGGCTCCAGGCCTCTATGCGGTGTCGGCCATAGCGCTGGTTTTGTTCCTTCTCGGCCTCACGATAGCGATGACGCTCCTCCAGTGGCTCATCGCGCCGTGGATGATAAAGGCGTTCACAAACATGAGGGAAATACAGCAGAACGAGTACCCATGGCTCCATGAAATGCTCGACGAGCTGTGCAAGAAGGCGAAGCTGAAGAAGAAGCCGAGGCTGCATATCGTCAACGACAGCACCCCCAACGCGTTCGCCTTCGGCAGGACGAGGTCCAGCTCCTTCATAGCCCTGCATACCGGGCTGCTTGAGAGCCTCAACAAGGATGAAATCAAGTCAGTGCTCGCTCACGAAGTTGGCCACATCAAGCACAATGACATAGTGCTAATCACTATAGCCTCGATGATACCGATATTCGTGTATTACCTGATAATTGCCATAGGCTCGATAGCGTCCAGGTCGAGAAACGACGACGACAACGGCATTTCATTCATATTCATATGGATAGGCGCCTACATAGCGCAGTTCTTCACGTACCTCCTCGTGCTGTATCTCAGCAGGGTAAGGGAGTTCTATGCGGACGCCTTCGCCGGGGCGGCAACAAGCCCCAGGCACATGCGCACGGCCCTTGCAAAGATAGCCTACGGCTTCCCCCACCTCTCGTCAGGAAGGCTGAAGAAGTACGGCAAGACAAGGGCGTTCTACATCGCCGACCCTTACGCCGCCGAGGCGCTCGCCGACAGGGACAAGCAGCTGAAGGGTGAGCTCGAGGAATCGGTGAAGAAGAGGCAGAAGGAAGGGAGGCACCTGGATGCAGGGAAGGAGATAGAGAGCGCGATGGAATGGGAGCGCACCAGGACGGCCGCGAAGTTCACGCAAATCTTCTCCACCCACCCGCTTGCCTACAGGAGGATAGACGCCCTGTTCGAGCTTGAGAACGACATCAAGAAAGGCGTGAAGGCGGAAGACTTATAACGGAATTATTAATCCTTTAAATTTCACCAAAGCCATTAATTAACAGGCGTTAAATATGGCAAGGAATTATGAGTATATAATCCGCGTTGACGGGCTGGAAGTGTGGAGAGGCAAGCATCCGCCAAAAGGAAAGCTTCTGGAATTGAAGAAGAAAAATCCTGCTAAAAGGGTTTCAATTGCATGGGAATCCGATGATGACATTGTCATAGTCTGATGGTAAAATGAGGTTCAGTTATACCGAGAAAGAAAGCAGAGTAGTAGGACGCATTCTGAAACCCCTTATAGAAGTCGAGATTCTTTCAAAAGACGGGCTGTGGTACGGACTGGACGAAGTATTGGCAGATACAGGCGCTGATATAACTCTAATACCCAAATATGTTGGTGAAGAAATTTTACATGACATAAAATCCGGAGAAAAGACATTTGTCAAAGGTATAGGGCCCGGTGAATTAACTGTGTATATTCATACCCTGACTATAAGAGTCGCAAACAAGGAATTCAAGACGAAAGCCGCTATAGCCGATTCCGACGAAGCCCCCGCCGTACTTGGAAGGTTTGAAGCGATAGATGTTTTCAACGCTAAATTTACTAAAGGCAAGGAGCTAATTCTCGAATGAAATTAAAATCATTATTTAAGCGTTTCTTCCTTATCATAGTCTGATATTCATGGCAAAAAAACTACCCCCTCTGGTTGCGGAGAGGCTCTTCACAAACATGTACATATGCGTGAAGTGCAACGTGAAGATGCGCGCGCCGTACGCGAAGGTCAAGGCGGGCAAGATAAGGTGCAGGAAATGCAACAGCAACAGGTTGCGCCTCAAGGCGAAGGAAAGGAGAGGGCAGAAGGTTTAGGCAAAGCCTTAATTAATTCTGAAAACATAGTTAATCCATGCTGGATTACCTCAGGATAATAAGGCCGCTGAACTGCCTTATGGCGGCGGCGGCGGTCTACATAGGCTCCCTGGTCTCGGGCTCATTGCTGCCAACGCAGAACATGCTGTACGGCATGCTTTCGGTCTTCTTCATATGCGGCGCAGGCATGATAGCAAACGACTATTTCGACATATCCATAGACAGGATAAACAAGCCGAAAAGGCCGCTTGCATCCGGAAGCGTCTCGAAGCACTTTGCGATACTGTATGCCGCGCTTCTCTTTTTCGTCGGGAACTTCCTCGCATTCGCGGTGGGCGAGGCGGCGTCTTACGTTGCGCTCGCGGCTTCGCTGATGCTTATTGCCTATGCAGCCAGGCTGAAGAAGACGCTTGTTATAGGGCACTTCATCGTGAGCCTCCTTGTCGGCCTCGCCTTCGTGTATGGCGGCATAATATCAGGCAGTTACCTTGCGGCGGCCATTCTGGGGCTTCTTGCCCTCCTGTCAAACATGGGGAGGGAGATATTCAAGTCGATTGAAGACGTGGATGGCGACAGGAGAAACGGCGTCAAAAGCCTGCCGCTCAAGATAGGGGAGAAGCCGGCGAAGATAGTGGCGTCATCCTTCATATTCTTCGCGGTCGTCCTCAGCCTCCTGCCGTTCATCAGCGGCATACTCGGAATGTCATATCTCCTCACCGTATTCATAGCGGACGTCATGTTCATCGCAACTCTGTTCAGGAACGGCGGCCAGGCAAAGCTGTGCAAGGCGGCGATGCTCGTTGCCATGGCAGCCTTTTTAATAGGTGCACTTGTTAAATTCTGATATGCTGGAGCTGTACCAGTTCGAGGAATGCCCGTACTGCGCACGCGTCAGGAAAAAGATGTCTGAGCTCTGCATCGACTTCGTGGCTAGGAACGTTCCAAGGAAGAAGGAAGACAGGAAGATGCTCATGAAGGTTTCGGGCCAGAATGGCGTGCCCACGCTGGTCGACAGCGACATTGGCGCTGTCATAGCTGATGACGACGACAAGATAATAGCGCACCTGGAAAAGCATTATGGTGGTAAAAATGGGTAAGATAGACGACTTCGTAGAGAAGAACGCGATAAAGCCTTCGGACTGCCATTACCATACCGTGCGGAGCATCATGGGCAAGAAAGGCGGGATGTCGGGAAAAATACGCGTCCTGGCGGCAAAAGTGGACAACATCGCCCGCGTGGAATACAGGTGCCCCGAGTGCCTTCATGAAGGATACATAGAGCAGGAATGGAGAAGGCCTTTTTCCATAAAATGCCAGAAATGCGACATCAAGATAACCGTGCCGAAGATGAAGGAGCAGGCCAAGAAGGAGTTCAAGGCGGCGAACAAGACCAAAAAGTCCGGTTAACGCTTAAGAAGACTTCTGGAATGGTAAAAACATGAAGCCGCTTGTAACCATTCAAAGGGTATTCCAGGAGCCGGCGGAAATCTCGGTTTCTACCGCCTGCAGGGATTATACAGAATTGAGGGCTGCAACTGACGGCCTCCGGCAGCTTGAAGACGAGAAAAGAGCCTCATTTGGATATGAGCCTGTGGAAAAAGCCCCGGGAATTGCGCTAGATTCAAGATACGGCGGAGGCTCAAGGAAGAAATTGCATCAGGCCATGACGTCAGACGCAAGATGGAGGGATTTGTACATGGCTGCTGTAAGGGCTTCAGACGGCGAGCCAGCCGAGCCGTATGAAAGCCTGGCAGGGACGATATACCTCCCGGACTGGAACGAACTCACGGCAGTTGTCCGCAGCATGTGTTTTGAAGGTAATAAGGTTACAGGGGAATTCGGGACAGCGCACTCATACTCAACGCAACTCAAGAGAAGGGGGAAAATGCAGGATGGCCTTGAGCCTGTTTCCATTTACGGAAACGTCATGACGTGCATGAAAAACACCATATTGGGCATAAGAAGCGGAATGAGTTATGCAGGCGGCTACATGACAACTCCCGCGGGCTCGCTGAAAGTCTACGACAACAATGGAAGTCCTGACGCTGATCTATTGAGGGGAATCTCAGACGAACTCGTGGAAGAGCTTGGATTGGCACCTTCAGGCGATGTTCGGATAGAAGGCCTCACAGGCGTATTCAAGGATCCCACGCTGCGCGGATTCGTCTTCAGCGTGCCGACAAACTTGTTTATGAGTGATATTGATTCTGGGGGTATAGAAGATATATGGCTTAAAAGCGTTGACAGGAAAGAGCATGAAACACTTCTCTGTGTAGCCCCGATTGTATTGCCTCAATACATAAATAAATACGCCGACAGGCGCCCTGAAATAGCGCCGAATGTCGATCCCGAAAGGCCCCTGCTGCCGTCAGGCGTTGCCGTGCTTCTTGCGCAGATGAGAAGGCATTCAAGGGAAGACTTTGACTGGACATTGAAATCTCTTGGCGGCATGTTTGCGGCCGAAGAAGGGTATTATGTTGAGTGAAAACTAAACTCCCTTATCCTTTTCCAGTCCTTCGGTTCCGCGCTTCCAATCCTGTAAAGATGCACGCTTCTCGCCTGGAATCTTTCATCAAGCCTCCCTATTTTTCCAGATATTTCTTCCCTCACTTCAAGATGAAAGTCCCCGTACATGAGGCTCAGGTGTGGCATGAAAGGCGCGTCATCCTGCCGCTCGAATATCAGAACAAATATTCTTGTTAATTATTTAAATTACGCTTATACTGCTTGTACAATTCATCGACGTTCCTGCTGCAGACGTAGTCGTGGTAGCGGAAGCCGCCTCCCATGCTCTTCGGTATGTGGAGCAGCTCGTGCATGATTGTCTTGGTTTTTTCCTCGTCGCTCAGCCTGTCAAAATTTTCTGAAATGACTTCAATGACGTAATGGGCCTTCACCCCAAGGGCCTTCTGCATTATCCTGGAAAGCGCATGGCAGCGCGCCAGGGTGCGCCTGCTGGTCGAGCCCGTGCTCCGCACGCACGCGACGCGGGAAAGGTCGTGATGGAGGTTGAGGCTTGAGACTATATGCCTGACGTGGCCGGAAAGCTGCTCGTCTAGCTCGTATTTTATGAACCTATGCCTGCTTCGCTATTTATCTTTTTCACTCCAGATAATTCAAATGGCATTCAGGAATGCGCTTCTTGCCGGATTTTCTGCCATATATCTTTCATCATGTCTGCCTCATACAAGCCCGCGTCCAGGGCACGTGCCGGAGGAAAAATATTTCAGCGCTTCCTACACCCAGGAAATGCTGCTCAAGATAGATTCCAACCTGCGGAATTCCGAGATGTATGGAAACGACCTGAGGCCTGCTGCATGGCTAAGTGTCAATGAAACAGGCGGCCACGCGGAAGTGAAAAAATATTTCGACTCGATGGGCAATTCTGTGTATATAATCTACAATTCCGCCACGAATTTACTTATGGTTCAAGTCACCCGGGACAGGAACGGCAACAATTTTGTCGACGACAGGGAACTTGCGTTTGAAATGATAAGCGACGACGGGAACACAAACACAGTCGAGGCCGTAGGGCTGAGATGGGGAGAAGGCGCATACGGAAGTGCCGGCATCTCAGTCGGCGTCGGAAGAAAAAGCGGCGAAAATGGGAATAGAAAGAGGTTCAAAAAGGCTGATGAATTCTTCAGAAAGATAACAAGCCAATTGTACGCCAGCGAGTATGCCAGAGAATAAATTACTCCTTTCTCACAGCATCCTCTTTATAGTGCTTCCTGTAGAACTCGGCAACCTTCGCGACCGCGGCGACCTCGCTGGGCGTCGCGTCCTTCTTGCCGTTGAACCTCAGGAATTCGAGGGCGAACTTCATGTCGTCTATCATGGCGTTGCTTGGAGGCGCTTTCTCATCCGGCTCCTTTTTCTCCTTAGATATCTCCA
>JACPAH010000031.1 GCA_016180925.1 Candidatus Aenigmatarchaeota archaeon | reverse complement strand
GGCGAAAACGTTGGGGTATCCAAGCCTGCCCACGAATATGCCGGAAGAGGGGCCGAAGAAGTTTTCCTTCACGGCCGGCGGAGCCACAGCTATCTTCGGCCAGCGCCACGGGGCATGGAGGCCCCCGCACGGGCATAATGAAGAGCGTACTTTCATGAAGAATATTGTTAGAGAAAAAATAAATCATGATGATAAATTAAGCGTATTTTGAGTCCTTTTCTGCGTACCCGCGCGTTTTTCTGCGCACAGATGCGTTTGGATAAGAAAATCTATTGTCGTCCGGATTTCCGGCAAATCCGTAGGAAAGTGCATTGGAGCTATACGGCGATACCGCGTCGCCGTAATGACCTCTCGGCCCTTTCGGGTCTTTTGCCTCGGAATGCCACACGCTGAGGATTCTGCTAGCCTTTTCTTCCTGTTCCTTTGCGTGGGATGTGAATAAGCGGTAATCAAAATTCACTTTCTCGTATAGAGTCCTGAATTTCCAGTCTAGCCTGCGCCTTTTGATGTCGATGGCGTACATGAAGCCGTCAAAGCTGCCTGCGTAAAGCATGTTTTTTACGGCAAGAGGTGTTGAAACTGCAGGGCCGCGAGTCTCAAACCTCCACAGAGCCTCGCCTCCTTTGGTGACGCAATTTATGCCGCCGCCGGAAAACGAGTCCTTTCCGGAAACATAGTCACAGAAGAATACCTCATTTCCGCGAATAACCGGCGTCGAATGCCCTATTTTCATTGTTTTGAGCTTCAGTAGAATCATTCCTTTCGAAGCATCCACCTTGTAAAAATACCCGTTTGAGGAGCCGAAATATAGTATGTCGTTCTCGAACTCTGGCCCGGAAGAATTGATGCCGTTTGTATGGCATTTCCATTGAAATCTGCCAGAATCATTCAGGCAGTAAACACCGCCATCAAAGCTTCCGAAATATACTAGAAACTCGCTTTCGTCAGATACATGCCTTTTGCTGAAACTCCAGAGAAGCTTCCCGTCATTGCCAACCAAGCATGGCTGAGTCCATATTGGTCCGCCTGTGAGGAATTTCCACAGCTTATTGCCACTTTTATCAAGGCAGTACAGATTGTGGTCATGCGACCCGAAAATTACCCTGTCCTTAAGAATAGCCGGCATTGTCCTTACAGAACCTCCGGTAAGGAATTTCCATATCAGACCTCCATTATCATTCAAGCAATAAAAATACCCCGAATCGTTGCCAAAAAACACCATGCCGTCTGAGCATACAATAGATGAGTTCATAATACTAGAGCTTGAGTTGAATTTCCATATCAAGTTTCCGTCCACATCTAAAGCGTATACAAGTCCGTCTGCGGAGCCGGCATATATCCTGTTGCCGTCAAAGGCTGGAGTAGAATAAACAGGGCCGTTTGTCCTGAATTTCCATACCGTCTTGCCATTTTCCGGGTCGAGTGCATAGACAAAATTGTCGAAAGCGCCGAATACTATATTCTTTCCGACCATTATTGTTGATGACCCTATCCCCGCGCCGGTCCCTATCTTGTTGTCTTTGCTCCAGTAATCATCGGACATAAGGTAATTTGAATCAGAAATTATAATAATTAAGAAGAATGAAAAATTACTTCTTCTTTGCAGCAGGAACCTCTTTCTTTACCGCCCGCTCCTTCTTTTCCTTCGACTCCCATCTCAAATCCTCGTCTTTTCCTTCGACTCCCATCTCAAATCCTCGTATTCTATCCATGCGACTATAAGCCCGAGAAATATGAGGAACAGGCCGAAGACTCCCATGAAGACTACTTTCAGGTCGGCCAGCGTGCTACCGAGCGCATTTCCCGGCATGTACCAGTAAAGGCCGACTATGAATATCAGGATTCCAATTATCAGCTTTATTCCGGAATGCATCATACCACCTCAAGGCACTTAAATAATTTCTAGTAAACTCATAAGTATAAAAAACCATCATTTTAGACGGTGGTTTTTTATGTGCCAAAATATCATTATTAAAATACTTTTATGATATTTTGAGCATATTAAAAGTTAATTCAGAATGTAAGTTTCGGTGCTGGAATGAAAAGTTCTTACAGTTATGCGGAAGATGCGTGGCGTGCAGCCGACAAGACAGCCCTCAGGGAGAAGACCGGCGAGTGGAGGAAAGGCCTGGTGGTGGAGCGCCTTGACGGACCGTCAAAGCTTGGCCGCGCCCGCTCGCTCGGATACAGGGCAAAGCAGGGCTACGCCGTCATTAGAGTGCGCATCAGGAAAGGCGGGAGGAAAAGGCGCACCATAAGAAAAGGGAGGGGCCCTACGAAAGCCGGCCTCGTCAGATTCACGACATCAATGAGCAAGCAGGCCATAGCCGAGGGGCGCGCATCAGAGAAGTTCCCGAACCTCGAGGTCCTGAACTCATACTACGTGGCCGAGGACGGGCGAAACATCTATTACGAGATAATAATGGTGGACCCCTCTCATCCTGTCATAAAATCCGACCGCAGGATAAGCTGGATATCCGGGAAGCGGGGCCGCTCGTACAGGGGCCTTACCGCAGCCTCGAAGAGGAGCAGGCAGGCATAGTTCTTTTTTAAAAGCTTTTTTTGATATAATTATAATCATGCAATTCTACGACCTTCACGTCCACTCCACACTTTCCATAGGCGAAGACGGCGTAGAGGAAATGGCCGGCATGGCAAGGCGTCTTGGGCTTTCCGGGATAGGGGTGGTCAGGTATTATTCGGAGAAGATGCAGCCTATTCCAAAGATTGAAGGCATAGATATCGTGTCTTCGGTGATAATCAAGGCCCAGACGCCAGAAGCCGTGAAGAAGGCTGTAAGCGATGTGAGGGGGAGATGCGACATCGTGATGGTACATGGGGGCGACTACGGGATAAACCGCTCAGCCTGCGAGAATCCTATGGTTGATGTGCTGTGCCATCCGGAACTCGGAAGGAGGGATTCGGGGCTCGACCATGTCTGCGCAAAAGCTGCAAAGGAAAACGGCGTCGCCCTCGAGATAAACTTCCGCGAGATGGTGGAATCGCACAAGAGGAGCCGCTCGTTCATCATGTCTTCGATGAAGAGGAATGTGAGGCTTTTCTCTAAATACGATGCCGGGATAGTTGTTACTTCTTCAGCCGTGACGAAATGGGGGATGCGGGCCGGGAGGGAGCTTGCGTCCGTCGCCAATCTTCTTGGAATGGAGCTGGGAAAGGCTATAGAGGCGGCATCGTCGGTTCCGGAAGGCATGGTTAGAACAAACAGGGAAAAGATCGCCGGGAGGAGATGGGAAGGCGTTTACATGCAGGAGGGCGGTGCCAATGCCTGAAAATACAAGGCCGAAGACCCTGCCGCCTGCAATGAGGCCCAAGAAAAGATATATATTGTTCGAAGTCTTTTCGGAGCATCCGGTCGAATATGGCGACATCTCGGACGCGGTCTGGGCATCGCTTCTGGACCTGGCAGGAGAAATTGGGGCGGCCGAGTCAAGGATATGGATGATACCGGATATGTATGACGACAGGAAGCAGGCCGGCGTCATGAAATGCAGCAATACCTCGGTCGAAACCGTGAGGGCATCAATATCCCTGGTTCAGATAGTCAGCGAAAACAGGTGTATAATCAGGGTCCTTGGGGTGACAGGCACCCTTAAGTCTGCAAAGGCAAAATATATTGGGGATGAAAGTGGATTATCTTGAAATGCTGAAGAGGGCGAGGAACAACCTCCCGGAAAGGAGGTCCGACTCCAGGTTTGAGACGCCCAGGGCGTCCTCGCATACTGTCGGCAGGATGACGACGATACGGAATTTTGCCGACATAGCAAAGGCCCTGAGGAGGAACACGTCGGATATAGCGAAGTTTCTCTTCAGGGAGCTGGGCGTGCCTGGCGAGCTAAAGGGGAATGAGCTTGTTCTCAACGGGAAGATAAACGAAAGGCTCATAAACCAGAGGCTCGAGGAATTCGTCGCCGAATACGTCATCTGCAAGGAATGCAGGAAGCCTGACACGGACATGAAGAAGGAGAACGACTTTTTCGTGCTGAAGTGCCAGGCATGCGGGGCCAGAAGGAGCTTCAAGGCATGAATCCCGGAAAAATTTTTGGGAGATAGGAGGATGAAGAATTCGTCTTCCCCGAAGTTCTGCTTCAGGATACACGAGGCGGGGAGCGACAGAATCCTCGCCATATGCGACGCATCAGTGCTCGGCTTGTTGCTGGAAGAAGGGGAGCTCAGGCTTGAAGTTTCCAGGAATTTCTATTCCGGGAGCGGGTGCGATGAAAAAGGGGCCCTGGAACTGCTTGAATCAAGCACGATAGTGAACGCGGTCGGGGAAGGGATAATAAGTCTCATGCTCAAGAATAGACTGGTAGAGGAAAGCAACGTGCTCAGGATTTCAGGTGTCCCACATGCGCAGCTCATTTCAATCGGGTAAGAAAGGGCAGTGGTTCATAATATCGGCCGTGATTATAAGCGGCGTCTTCGTTGTCATATCCTCCATGCTGCGCGTGTCGTTCGGCATAGACGCGTCGGATGTCGGGCGCAGGAACGAATATTTCTATTTCGGCAACATCCTCGAGCAGATAGGAAACGTCGAGGCGGAATGCGGGGATATCGAAAGGAACATGAAGGAGTTCGAGCATTTCTCGCGCCTGTTCGCGGAGTCGAGGGGGTATTTCTTCTTCATGAACTACACCATAAGCGGGTGCGATGTCAGCGACGTGGGGCTCATGATAGCTTCGGAGAAGGGGATGTTCTACCAGAACGTCGACCCCAACGAGCTCATACCGGGTATAATCTAGAGCCCTCGCGCCTCTTCCTTCGTCAAACCCATCTCTGGTGCGTTCTTCAGGAGCTTCCTCATGTAATGCATTTCGCCGGAAAGCTTCCTTCCAGACATGTGGAGCATCGGCGATATCTTTAGTATGGTATCCGGGCTCCTGCGCAGAAAGAATCTCGGCGCCCTGTATTTTGTGAACGCGGCGCCGGGCCCGGTTTTGCTGAGGGCGACGCCGCTGAAGGCGAAAGCGTATGAGTATTTCTTCAGGCCCCAGCTCTGCCTGGCGATGACCCTGGAGTTCATGATGTCCGCCTTGGAAATGAAATGCATGGCTCCGGCCAGGCCATGCGCGTCGTATTCGGTCGCGGCGTTCTCCTCCAGCCATGCCAGCGCTGCATCGGGCTCGCTGCATCTCCTCAGGGCGGCGGAGGCCGCTTCGATTGAATTTGCCTTGAACACAAGCCTGACGGTGCTGAATATGTCGTCGGTGTCGTCCCTGTACCCGGTGCTTGAGACGCTTCCCATGTCGGCTTTCCGCATCTGTTCAAGGTCTGTCACTGCCGCCCTCACGTCGCCGCTGGCCATCCTTGACAGCTGGTCCAGGGCGCGCTGCTCGTAAGCCATGCCTTCGGATTCGCATATTTTACTGAGGAACTTCGATATGGAATCGTACCTGACTTTCGAGAATTTAATGGCGTGGCATTTCCTCCGGAGGACTGACATGTTTTTTTCATATATGTCCCCGGCCATCATGACGACCGGATAAAGGCTCTTTTCCGCCAGCTCTGTCACGGATTTCTTGGATTCCATCTGTTCCATGTCGTCTATAAGGATGAGTTTTTTCTTCCTCGAGAAGCTGTACTGCATGGACGAGCCTATTATGGACTTCATGTCGTCCGCCTTCCTTTCTGAGTCGGCACCGCTCTCCAGTATCTCGTACCCGTCCTCGGCCGCTATCAGCCTCGCCGCCAAGCTCTTCCCCGTGCCCGGCGGGCCGTGTATGATGAGGGCGCGGCCCCTTTTCCACGAGGACAGCCATTTCCTTATCTCCTGCAGGGCGTAGGCGTTGCCGACAAATTCCTTCGTGCTCTTTGGCCTGTATTTGTCGAGAAGCATCTGATTATCTTGTGAAGGAATTATAAATTCCTTCAATGTCCCAAAGAATATGAAATATTCTTTGGGGATAATGTCCCGAACGGATAAGAAACGTTCCTTTCTTATAATTTCGCGGGATATTATCATAATGCCGCGGGAATACAGAAAAAAGAAGTTCAGTATAAAATGCATAAGGTGCAGCAAGTCGTTTCCGAGCATAAGGAGCCTCAAAGCGCACACCAAGACGCACCTCCACAAGTTGAAGGAGATGAGCATGCTTCAGGAAGGCCATATTCCTGGCGAGAGCAAGATAGGCTCGGGATTCAAGGGCAAGAACAGGGTTGTAATTTCCTAAGCGGCCTTTCTTACGGCGGCTGCTTCTCTTTCGTAAGTCTTTTCAGTGGCCCTTATTGGGTCTTCGCCCCTTGCCATGGCTTCCTTTATGTTGCTTCCCAGATGCTGGAGCGTGCGCCTCGCGGACCTGTTCCTTTGTATGTCCCTTATGAACGCGGCATATCCCCTCGCACCGTCTTCGCTCCTGTAGAACCTGTCAACATACATCCCGAATTTTATCGCGGGAGTGTAAGGAGTTGTAGTCAATATTTCATCCCTTTCATGCGGTGCCGCTTGCATGCCTCCGAATTCCGCATACGACTCCATGATGAGAGTTCTGGTGTGATGGCCCACGTCCATGTAATTTGTTGCTGTTATTCGCGGCCTGCCATTCTCATATGTGGGCTTGAACTCGGTCACGCCAAGATAAGGCGGATTTCTGTCTATCTGGACAGGAATTCTCCCGTAATGTCTTTCCTCCGTGATTCCGACCCTCGGCTCCATCCTCACCTCTTCGTGCGCCTGCCTTATCTGGTGTACTAAGTCGCCTGGAACAGAGCTGTCGGGGGCTATCCCGGGCATGTAAGATGCATGGGATAAATATTTCCTGAATTCCGGCGTAGGCATGTCTGGACGCCTTTCGAGGAAAAGCTCATCCGCAAGCCTGTCTTGTATTGCCGCCATATGAATCACGGTTAATACTTGCCGCCACCGCTTTTAAAGTGTGTGGAAACCGAAGATTTCCAACATCTCAAAGAGCTTTGCTCTTTGTAGAGTAGCCGTTTAAGGCGCTTTCGATAACTCTGAAATATATGTTTCGGCCGTGTTTTAACCTGCATAGGTTAAAGCCTTGATTAGAATTTTATCTTCAAGAAGGATTCAGACCCTGAATTTGCCTATCTTGTCCAGGACATTTACATGGGTAAGGAACAGCGCCCTGCAGCAGTACCTCTCGAGTCCCAGCTCGTCCATGACCTTGGCCGGGTTCTCGCCTGCAGCGACTCTCTGCTTGTACTTCTCGTAAAGCCCTCCGACGGGCTTGCCGCAGCTAAAGACAGCGGACTGGAATCATCATTGTCCTTCCCTCCATATTGAAATAGTCGTATTAATCACCTATAGGATTACATTTTATTTTTCAGCAGCTTTATAAGCTTTCATATTATTCCGTGTGAACTATCTTGATTTTTATTTCTTTCCCATGAGGCTCAAATGCTATTACATCGCCATCATGTACATTGAATTTTTCTATTATCTGCTTTGGAACTGTGACAACCATTGAATCCCCAGATTTCCTGACTTTTCTTACTATCGAGCTTTTGCCCTTTATCATGTCGTATTTCAGCATTTCAGACCCTGGAATATATACTTCTCCGCATTTACCACATTTTTGGGCTTTCATTTTAACTCTATTCTTTTCAATAATAGTATCGCCAAGACTGCCGCCACATGCGCATTTTACCAGTTTCATTTTTTCACCTCTTTCCTAAATGTTTTATCAATATTTTGTCATCCATATCAAACCATACGGCAATCCATTCCGTGCCGCCGACATACATTTCAGATTCATACCTGTTCTCATTTTTGGACACCATTTTCTTTTCTCCTTTGTCCACAATCTCGCAGACAAACATGGTGTCTTTTTCGTATTCGTCAATTTCTTCCCTTACATGAAGGGTGAAATAGACCTCCTTGCCGTTTATCAGTATGTTCAGTTCGTCGTCAATGAATATAGCCACTATATCACTTTTTATAGATATATATATTTTAACATAAATATATATTTATAGGGCTTTGTGTCTGAATCTGTAATTTGGGTTTAAAAGCTTCACTACTTTTTACTCTTTAATGACGAACATAATGGGGTTCAAGATAGAGAACGACGGCCCTGTATATTTGTGCTCCGACAGCCAGTCAACATCAGAAGATGATAGAGGTCCTATAGACAAAAGACCTAGCCAGAAGCTGTTCTATCAGGATGGTGTCTTGTTTGTCAGTTCCGGAAATCGTAGAAGGATATTAGAACTTAGGGAAGCCGTCAGGGATGAAAAAAAGGCTTCTGTAAAAGACATCATGGAAAAGATGCTGGCGAAGGCAAAAGATACTAGTGTTAATAGAGAAAACCCGAATGAACTTATTAGAACATTTCTGGCCGGAACTGAGGACGGGCATCCTGTTCTGTACAGTCTGAATCCATGGGGCGAGAAAAATAGAGAGCCGTATTATGAGAAGATAGGATTTGCGGTTCTTGGCGGTGCAGGACAATCACAAACTGGACCTGCAATAGAAAGGGACATAGAAATGGGAGGCATCAGTCTCAATGACACAGCAGAAGGAATGGCTCTGTGTTTTTCATACGGACAGAGAGCCGGACGCAACATATATGTAGACGATAATTTCCAGATAGGAATTGTTGGACAGGATTTCAGTAGGACTCTGTACCATCCGCAGGTTGAATTAGGAAAAGGCACGTCAATGGCAGATTATTATAGTTATTTTGTAACCAATTTCGACGTGGAGACTGAGATGGCTATAGAAGCTGGAAAACCAGTATATGAAAAAATATTCCGAGATGCATATGCATCCTTGAATGACTTGTATCAGGCACTTCTCATAAATTGCACTCACATGAATCATCTCAGCACTGTGATAAACCGCTGCAATGTTATGTCTGCTTCTGATAGAGAAGGCCGCTCAGGATATGAGGAGTCAAGAAGAAGCGCCATTGAGGAGAGGGATATGTATAAGGAATACGCATCAGAGCTCATTAATGCATGGATTTCGGGTGATGCCAGAAAAATAGATGCTGTGCTTAAGTCTCATGCATACAGGCGTTTTGAAAGTTACGAGCGCGCCGGCATGTATTTTGGAAAATCCGAACAGTTGACACTTGGTCTTAGAGAACCTGTGCAAAGAAGTGAATAGAGAATCAGTGGTAATCATGCGACAGGCTGTCCACGAAGCCCTCCGCAAAGCCGTGCTCCTTCGCATGTGAGTGGACTTTCTCGAGCTCGCCCCTGTCCAGCCACATGCCGTGCTCGTCGCACACGTCGACGACGACGCCGTGCATCTCCTTCACGTATAATCTCTTCTGGCATACCGGGCAGTTCATTTTTCTACATTGAAGAGAAGGGATTTAAGGCTTCATAGGATGCCAGGCTTGCTGGGATAAAAAGAAAATTTATTTCCCGAGCCTAGCTTCTATATCATCGAGGCGCTCATTGAGCTCGCGGAATTTTCTTTCAACCAGCTCTATTATTTCCTCATGCGGCGGTTTTTCGCGCAACATCCTGTCGTGCGGCGGCATAATTTCACCTCCTTATGTATCATCTGATAACAGAACTTCACGGCCTTGTCATGCTGTGCACATAATCCCATGCATCAAGTCTTCTGGCCATCTGTTCCGGAGTTCCCTCGAAGCATCGCCTGTAGGCTCTTTCATACTGCTGCGAAACCCCTTCCCTTTTCATTCTCCTCTCTCCAAGGACCTTTCCGATGTACTGTATTATTTCCATTTCAAAACCTCCTATTTTCGAGTTTCATATGATATTATGATACGCCAAACTATTTAAAGTTTCCAGTTTTCTATATTACTCGAAATATATGCCCCTGTTTGAAGATATTGTCCATAAGGCGCTGGCCAGCGAGATGCGGAGGGATATCCTGCTGAGCCTGTCAAAGGGGGAAAAGTATCTCACGGAAATCGCGAATGAGATAGGGAAGAAGCCGCAGACGATTGATTTTCATCTCAGCCTGCTTGAGGAAATAGGCCTTGTAAGGAGCGAGGTGAAGGAAGGGAAAAAATATTATTCCATCACGGACAGGCGCATATTGGACTTTCTTAGAAGGAACAGGCCTATACCGATGGAACTGCGGCCGAAGCCGCCCCATGAAATCGTGCTTGACATGTGGGAAGACATGAAAGAGCGGCTTGACAGGATAGAAAAAAAACTAGACAAAGTTTCCAGATAACTTACCTCTTGCTTTGCTGCTTGCTCCTTCTGGGGCCTGCAGTGGACCTCGAAGGCTTGTGGGGTTCCGTTCTCCTTGAGTCCGAGACCAGGAGCGACCTGTCGTAGTCTGTGTAAGCATATTTCAGGGTGTCGCTCTTGCTCCACGAAACGAGCGCGTTGGCTATCGCGGTGCGGCAGGCGTCCGTCTGGCCCCATATGCCGCCGCCCTTCACGCTCACCGAAACGTCGACGCCGTTCGCGAGCTCGCCGGCTATAATTATAGGCTCCTTTATCCTGAGCTTCCTGTATTTCGAGTCTATGCTGTCGATGGCTCTCTTGTTGACTGTGAACTTTCCCGTGCCTTCGGTTATGACAGCCCGTGCTATCGCCTTCTTCCTCTTGCCTATCGCTATGAGCGTTTTCTTTTTCTTTTTTGCAGGTTCCTGAGTCATTACTTCTGTCATGCCTGAACCCTGCCTCTCAAAAGCACAAATCTGTCCAAATCTTCTTCTCTGCCAAAGCCCGCTTCCCAGTAACTTCCGCAGAATCTCAGCCAAGTAGGACGATTACAATCCATGCCGCCGGTATTAAACATATGACTCGTTCCATGCTCTGTATAGCTTAGGGTAACTTTTGTGCCATCAACCTCAGTTACATCACACGTACGGTTTTGATACGCGGGGTCCTGAGTGTCGAGATACCGCTGCCCTACTCCTACCTTTTCGCTGCGTAACATCATTCTGAGCGTTATCATCTCTTCCACCCCAGCGTCTCTGCGACATCTCCCACCGTCACGTAGCTGGTTTTCACGGTTTTCTGCGCCGTCTTTTCGGCGCTGCTTCCGTCGTGCCCGGTCGAGACCGTGAGGTTCTTGAAAGCAGCCCTTCCCCTGTTGCTCTTGTAAGGGAGCATGCTTCTGATGCATCTCCTGACTATGGCCTCCGGCCTTGTCGGGAAGAACGGACCGTGGTGGGGCGAGCCTCTTCGCCTTCTTTCAAGATAGTCGTTCATTATCTGGTCCCTGTCGCCTGTTATTATGACCTTCTCGGCGTTTACTATGTGTATCTTCTCCCCCTTGAGGAGCTGCTTGGCCGTCGTTGAGGCGAGCCTTCCCATTATCGAATTCATGCCGTCTATCGTCTTCATATACCCCGCACTCCGTGCGTCGTATCCCATCTTATATTCATATGAGTATCCTTCCTTTTGCGCCGTCCTTCATGAGCTGCGACAGCGGAAGGCACTTGCCCCCGTTCTCCTCTATCTTCCGCCTGGCGGACGCGCTGAACTTCATGGCGTACACGGTGACCTTCTTGTCAATGGTGCCTTCTCCAAGGCAAGCATGGGGTATTATGACCGTTTCGCCGTTGGAAGACGTCTTGCTTATCTTCTCGACATTTACGCCTTCCTTGAGCCTTCTGGACCTTGAAAGATACCTGGCTACGACTGGATATTTCTTCCTGATTTCGGCTACTATGCCTGCCGTTTCCGGGTTCATTGGTCCTGTTGGTCTTGGCATGATTATCACTTCACTGCGGCTCTGGTTTGGTGTGTCCCTGATTTCTTTGGAGGTTTCTGGTTTCCTTGCAGTCATTGGTTTTCCTGGGGTCATTGGTTTCCTTGGGGGTTACTGGTTTTCCTGGAGGAAAACCAGTGCGGGGGGAGAGATTCGAACTCTCGTAGACACTAAGCCACAGGATTTCTTATTTCAAGTCTTGTCTTTATCTTAAGTCCTGCCCCTTTTTCCGTAACCTTTTCGTCAACGTTTTTGCGCGAGCAAAAAGGTTGGACCAGACTTGGGTACCCCCGCGTGCTTAGTATCTTATTTTTTGACTATTAAATCTGTCATTTAACAGCCTTCCTGAAGCTGGAGGCGAAATCATCCGCGCGCCTCTCTATCTCATCTACAGCCTTCATCAATATCTCGTCCGGCGAGAGCCCTGACACACTCTCGACCCTGAATATGAAGCTGTTTTCATCCGACGTGACGACGGCCGCGTTGTCCTTCGCCACCTCGACACATCTCATGCAAAGGTTGCAGTCTTCAGCCCTGGCAACCTTTACGCCGCCTTCCTTCTTATCGAAGACGTTCTTGGGACATATGTCAATGGTATATCCCTCGACGTCCTTGTCCCTGTCAGGATATATCTTCACATTCGCCATGCACCTGTATCCGGCTGTCGCTGCCTGCCACTTCATGTGGTTCTTGCCGCAGCCCAGCTGAGCCAGGGCCTCGAATTTCAGCCGCTGGCCGTCAAGGAGTTCTGCTATGGGTATGTCGCCATCCACGGGCCTGACGTCGTCGTTCGTGGACTTCATGTCTCTGGCGTATACGATGCAGGGGCCCTGCTTCTCGGCCACCAGGGTGACCTGGCACATGCTGCATCCCTTGCCGCCGCATTTGCACTCTTCCCTGAAGCTGAACTTCTTCGGTATTGTGAGCGGCACAAGGCCGAGCCTGTGGGCCAGCATCTCGTCGAACATCCCGGAGCTGTTCTCCTCTATGTCGACCGTTTCCACTGCAAGGGTCGGCAGCTCGCTTATCATTATTCTCCTCAGGGTGTTGGCAAACGCCGGCGAGGCGTCCTCCAGGGAGAACTTCATTTTCGTGCCGTCTTTCTCGATTATCTTGAGCTTCATCATTATCACCTACACACGCCTTCCACGTCGTCCGCCCTTCTTCCTGGATGAATCGTGGCTCACCGGGGTTATATCCTCTATCTGGCCTATGCGGAACCCTGCCCTTGCAAGGGCCCTTATCGCTGGCTGAGCGCCCTGGCCCGGTATCCTGGACTTGTTGCCGCCAGGCGCGCGTATCTTTATGTGAAGATTGGTTATGCCGTAGGCTATGGCCTTCTCCGCGGCCTTCCTGGAGGCCCTCATCGCCGTGAACGGCTTGCCTTTGTCCATGTCCTTGTCTGTGACCTGGCCGCCGCTCGCTATTGCTATCGTCTCCGCGCCTGTCACGTCCGTTATGTGGATTATGGTGTTGTTTATGGACGAGTAAATATACGCTATTCCCCATTTTTCCCTAGGCATCTTTCTTCTCCTCGTTCTTCAGCTTCATCTTCTGGTCCATCGTTATATTGTCATATTCGTCGCCCGATACTATGTAGCTCGGATGCATGACCTTTCTTCCGCCGACCATTACGTGTCCGTGAACGACAAACTGCCTTGATTGCTTCATCGTGCCGGCGAAGCCCTTCTTATGGACTATGGTCTGGAGCCTCCTGGAAAGTATGTCGTCGAGACTGACCTCAAGGACGTTTTCCAGGTTGTCGCATTTTATTCCTATATTCCTCATCGTCTCGAGGAGGATGGCCTCGTCCTTCTCGTTCCTGTTGGCCTGAAGCGCCCTTGCGCGCTGCCTGAAATTCCTGAGTATGCTTTCGGCCCTCCATATCTCCTTCTTCCTGCGGATGCCGAAATTGTCCTTGACCGCCTTCTCCCTCTCCAGGCGGGACTTGTCGTAAGGCTTCATTGGACTGTCATACTTCTTCCGTTGTTTTTTTGGGTGTCCCATAAATTATCACTTCTTCTCCGCCGGCGCGGGTTTTGCCGCTGACCTCAGGGCCTTCTTGGAGACGCCTACAGTCTTCTGCGTCCTGAAGGAGCTCCTAGTGCGCTGGCCCCTGACAGGCTGGCCCAGCTCGTGCCTCGCGCCCTTGTAGGATTTTATCCTTCTAAGCAGGTTTATATCCTCCCGTTTCTTCAGCTCCAGGTCGGACATGACAATATGGAGGTCCTTCCCCGTCTCGCTGTCCTTTCTCCTGTTCAGCATCCATTGGGGGAATGTCGGGTTCTTTACGAACGATTCTACGCGTTTCAGCTCCTCGTCGTTGAGCGTGCCTACCTTCCTCTTCCCGTCAAGCCCGAGGGATATGCATGTATTTCTTGAGAACATGAAGCTTACGCCCTTTATCTTGCGCATGGCCCTCTGGAGGCCTAGGTTTCCGTCTATGTCAGTGGAAAGAAGCCTGATTATCTTTCTTGTTTCAGCCATTATGTATCACCAAGGTTCGACGCCTTTCGGCTAGCCTTGCAGGGTAATTCTTGGATATAAAGGATTAAAAGGCTTAGTTGCCAGTTCTGAGGTTTATTTCTAAAATATAGGTAACGTCAAATCTTCTTAATCTCAGGCATCCAATCCATATTCATGAAAATCAGCGACGTAATGTCGAGGAAGGTCGTTTCAGTGAGCCCGGAGGAAAGTTTCAGCGGCGCCGTGAGGAAGCTTTCATCCAAGAACATAACAGGGATGCCTGTCGTGTCCGGCGGCAAGGTAGTCGGCGTTGTGACCCAGTCCGATATCATAAGGAGCCTCGACGTGTTCTCCAGGATAAACGACGCTTCAGACGCCGCTGCAGTGAGGAAGCTCCTGAAGGACGCAGACGTTTCGAAGGACGCCGTGAGGAAAGTCCGCAACAGGAAGGTGAAGGATATAATGAGCAGGAAGATAGTGACGGTGGACGGGGGAAAGAGCATCTACGAGGCCGCGAAGCTGATAAACAGGAATTCCATAGACAGGCTGCCTGTCGTGTCCGGCGGCCGCCTTGTAGGAATCATCACAAAGAAGGACCTGATAAGGGCAATAATGAAGATTAGTTCCTAGTCCACTTGAAGTTTCTTGAATCCCTGTTCAGCTTGAGCCTGTTCTTCTCGCATTTGTTGGAACAGAAATTAAGCACCTTGCCGTTGTTCTGTATGACGGACTTCCCGGTCCCGCTCTCTATGTCCCTGGAACAGAATAGGCATTTCATCGTTTACCGCCTTCCGTAGCTGCTCGATGAATCCATCTCGGTCTCCCTCAGCATGACGACGTCGCCTATCCTTACGGGGCCCATTATGTTCCTCGTGAGTATTTTTCCCTTGTCGTGGCCGTCAATGACCCTGCATTTCACGCGGTTTACCCCTTTGGTTCCTGCTCTTCCCATGAGCGCTATTACCTCGGCTGGGGTTACGTCGTCAGGCATTGAATCACAACTCAGACAGCTTCTTCTTCGCCTCTCCGGCGTCCACAACGGCTATGGCTGCAGACGAAACGTCAAGGCCTGCCGCCCTGCCGAGCTCGTTCTTGGTGGGGACCTTGTGGAAAGGTATCTTCTTCTCCTCGCAGAGGAGCGGCAGATGCATCACGATTTCCTTCGGGTCGACGTCCTCGGCGACCACAACAAGCTTTGCGATGCCCCTTTCGACGGCCTTGGTGGCCTCGTTAACGCCCTTCCTTATCTTTCCTGTCTCCCTGGCAGCTTCTATTATTTCCAGAATGTCTTCAGTTTTTGTCATAGGTTTGCACCTCTAATGTATCCTCGAGTGTTTATATTATTCTTATTCTGACTTCGTAAAAGCTTTTATAGTCATGCAAAGAAACATCCAAGATTATAAAACGATGCGCCGGAAAGCAATTCAAGTCCGAATTCCGGGAATTCAGGCTGAACGGCATCAATATCTGCAAAGGAATTCCATTCCTTTGGGATGTTAATGAAATCCGCCGGATTTCATTCAACAGATACCGATTTAAGCGTTTGTGAAGTGTTATGCACATGGAAAACCCGGAAAGCAAGTTCCTGAAGGTCAAGTGCAAGAAATGCAAGAACGAGCAGATAGTTTTCAGCAAGGCATGCAACGAAGTGAAGTGCCTCATCTGCGAGACGGTGCTTGCGAAGCCCACTGGCGGCCACGCGGAAATACTCACAAGCGTCGTCGAAGTTCTCGGGTGAAAGGCTCTACTATTCTTGCCTCACCGCTATCTGCGTTGAATTCAACCCCTACCCCAAGAGTTTCACAGAGTTCTTCTATTTCGATACAAACACAACTTATATAGGTGTCTGAAAAACTCCTTTTTCCTGAAGAACACGCCGCTAATTGGCTCATCGTCGCCCTCAATTCACGTTCGTCATGAAATCTTTTAACTTCCTGTCTAAACTGTTCAATTTCTATACCGCTCAAAAAAAGCCGCAAATAAGAAAGTACTACAACTTCGGGATTCTTGTAAAGCTCCCTTGCATGATAGCCCTCATGGTCTATAAGAACTCCAAGAAAGTCATCATAAAGGGGATTGGATGAAAATGCCCGTGAATATACGCGGATATCCGACCGTATTCTCCTCGCAAGATAACGCTGAAGAAAAGAAGGTTTAATTTTCATAGATGTATCGCCGTCTCCAAGCGGTCTATAAATCACTCTTCTGACATAAGGCCTCGCATCCTCCAAATCTAGGCTATCGAGAAATGCCTGCCTGTATGATGCGTCTTCCTGTGCCCGCCTGTAGTCGGCTTCGGTGGTCATCATTAAAGTAAAATCCCTGTTTTTTTAAAGGTTCTTGGGTGATTTTTAGTCAAGGAAGAAATTTAAACAGTCTGTCGCTAGGTACGGGTCTTCCATCCGTATAAAAAACTACAGCGGTGCACAATCCACCGGTTCCTCTCCTCAATTTGTAATAAACGCTTCTGTCGTTGCTGACAACGTATGCATCGGTATCCCCGCATTCCATACTATATCCTGTCAAGGAAACTCTCCCTTTTAATGCAGGATAGTCTCTGAGGAAATCATCGTATAAACTCCCAATATCTGTCGGAGGCGCTATCCCTCTCGCCAGAACACATCTCGGGCCTGCCATGCATATCAGTTCCAGTCAAGCTATTTAAGATTGTAATGAAATGTCAGAATAGTTGACTATAATGGTGAAAAAACGCGGCTTCCCGATGCTTGGCGAAATCGTTATCTGCAGGATTACCAGGATTAACCCCAACTCGGCCTTCGCCTTCATGGAGGAATACGGCATCGAAGGCATGATACACATCTCCGAGATAAGCCGGGGCTGGGTCCGCGACATAAGGCAGTTCGTCAAGCCCAACCAGAGCGCCATAGCAAAGGTTGTCAGGCTGGACGAGCGCGCCGGCGAGATTTCCCTTTCGCTCAAGAGGGTTGACGGGAAGCAGCAGAACGAGAAGATGAAGGAGTACAACCTCAACAAGAAAGCGGAGAAGATGCTAGAGATATGCGCCAAGAAGATGGGGCTCTCGCTCGACAAGACCTACGACGAGGTCGGCTACGCCCTGCAGGAAAATTTCGGCACACTGTATGAGGGCTTCAAGACGGCTCTCAAGAACCCCAAGCTGCTGGAAAAGCGTGGCATACCCGCCAGGTGGGCATCGGTCCTGAAGGAGATAGCCGGGAAGGGGATAGAGCAGAAGGAGTTCGAGTTCAGGTCGCGTCTCATCGTGAAGTCTTTCAGGCCGGACGGCATAGTCCATATAAGGGAGCTGATGCAGCAGGCAGGCAAGCTCGGCCTTGATGTCAAATACATAGCCGCGCCGGAATATCTGGTGAAATTCAGGACTCTGGACGCCAAGAAAGGCGAGAGGGAGTTTGAGGAGAAACTCTCAAAAGTAGTAGAGCTTGCGAAGCCAAATGCAGAGGCGCATTATGAAGTGATAAGGTGAACCTCCTTAAAAAATGTCAGGCTTGTGAAAGATATTCGCTGTCTGAAACGTGCAAATGCGGCTCTCCGGCCGGAACGCCGCACCCCCCGAAGTTTTCCGCCGGCGACAGGTACGCCGAATACAGGCGGAAGGCCAAAGAACTGAACAAGAACGGATAATTATAGCATTTTACATAATGGAACTTTTCAGGTAAAATGCTGTATGCAGGAAACGTATAAAATGTTCCAAAATTAATGTTTCCTGCTATTAGACGCTCTTTTTGCGGCAAAACTGATAAATTATATAAGCTAACGGCCGCAATCTAATGACATGCAGACCCACGTAAAGCTCCTCGAAAAGGTCAGGCTGAAGAAGCCCATATTCATCCAGGGCCTGCCGGGGATAGGCAACGTCGGCCGCGTCGCAGCCGGATATCTGGTGTCGGAGCTCAGGATGAAGAAATTCGCGGAGCTCTATTCGCAGCATTTCCTTCCATTGGTCCTTCTTCATAACGATTCCGTTGCATCCCTCCTGAAGTGCGAGTTCTATTACTGCAGGGGGAAGAAAAGGGATGTCGTGGTCCTTACCGGCGACAGCCAGTCAGTCACGCCCGATGGCCATTACGAGATATCCGAAGCCATAGTGAACTTCATCGGCAGCCTCGGCGTAAAGGAGGTAATAACGATGGGCGGGTTCGCCGAGGAGAAGCAGGTGGAAACGCCGAGGGTCATAGGGGCTGTGAGCGACAAGTCGGTCTTAAAGAAATACTCGAAGATGGGCATCGACTTCGGGAAGGAGCACCAGATAGGCACCATAGTCGGCGCATCCGGCCTCGTGCTTGGAATTTCCGGGATGAAGGGGATGGACGGCCTGTGCCTCATGGGAGAGACCGTAGGCATGCCGTTGCTGACCGACCCGAAGGCTGCAGACGCCGTCCTGCACGTCCTGGTGAAGATACTGAACGTGAAGCTGGACCTCTCGAAGCTGGAGAACACCATAATGGAGATGGAGGAAAAGATAAGCCGGACGGACGAGGTTCATAAGAAGATGCTGGCGGAGCTTTCCAGGCCGAAGGACGAGAACATAAGATACATAGGATGACGCATTCAGCGTGTTTAAAAAGATTTCTATAAATTTTATAGGAAGGTGGATGGATTGTTCTTCTACGAGGACTTGACAAGGTTTGAGAAAACAAGGATTATATCGGCCAGGGCCCTGCAGATTTCGATGGGCGCGCCCATCCTGATAAAGACAGCGCACTACGATGCGATGGAAATAGCCAAGACGGAGTTCGAGAGCAATGTCCTGCCTATAACGGTCAAGCGTTCTCTTCCAAGGAAGCTGAAGTGATTTATATGAAAAACCTTCTTATACCGAGGGAAAAATACCTTTCAGCCGGCGTTCATATAGGCATGACGTCGAAGACGGCTGACATGAAGAGGTTCATATACAAGATAAGGCCCAACGGCCTTGCCGTCCTGAATGTCGGCATTCTGGACAGGAGGATAGACCTTGCAGCCTCGATGATAGCCGGCAGGAAGAACGTCCTGATAGCGTCGAAGAAGGACAACGCGAACGAGGCGGTGGCCAAGTTCGCCGAATTAACCGGCTCCCGCGCTGTTATAGGCAGGTTCATGCCAGGCTCCCTCACGAACCCGACTTACAGGGACTTCTTCGAGCCTGAGCTCGTCATAGTCACGGACCCTTTCAACGACAAGCAGGTCATCAAGGAAGCGGTGCAGATGCGCATACCGATAATAGGCTTCGCCGGCACATACAACGAGACATCGTTCATCGACCTCGTCCTGCCGTGCAATAACAAGGGCAAGAAGTCGATGGCCCTCATCCTGTGGCTCATGGCCAGGCTCGTCGCGGAGAAGCGCGGGCAGCAGTTCGACGCCAAGCCGGAAGACTTCGGCTACGCAGAATAGTTTTTTTCCGGATTATCATCAATTATCCCGAAAATTATCTTCAGGTCTTTAAGAAAAGGCTGGCTGCAATTCTCTTCGCGTATCCGGGAAAGCGGCATCCATCTGTATTCCGAATGTTCTTCGTTTAGCACAATGATATCATTCTTGAGTTTGCAGAGGAAAATTGTCGCAAGCCACTCGCGGCCGTTGTCCTTGTACTTCGTCTTCCTGGACTGGCGCAGGACATCGAAGTCCTCAATACCCAGCTCTTCCATGACTTCTCTCCGAAGGCATTCTTCATCGCCTTCATTCGGCTCCTTTTTGCCGGCAACAGTGTCCCACACGCCCGGATAGTGCTTCTTGTGGGAGGCGCGCTTCAGAGTCAGTATGTCCCCGTCATCGTTGGCGAGAACGGCAGAAACAACCTCTTCCATCATGACGGCTATCCTTTTTCGTTTGAATCTGCACGGTCATCAAGGTCGACCCTGTAGAACGGGAACGAAGAACTGCTATAGAAGTGTCTACCGGGCTCTATCTCTATATAAGGCCTGCCTGTATGTTCATCGTGTTTTATAGCTCTTATCACGGCGGCATGAACCTGCGGCCCGTAATAGGGCTCTATCCTCATCCCAGGTTTTACTCTGCCTTCAGAAAGCGCCGTGGCAAGATTTTCCCAGTGTCCTTCGCCTTCTGCCATTGATATTAGATTCCAAAAAAATATTTATAGTCATTCAAAGAAAGAAATATATATACTTTCTTTGCTGACTATACGTGAAGCAAATGTATAAATATCGGGATTATTTATTTGCTTCACTATAAACTCAGGCCAGCCTGACGAGATTGCCGTTCTTCCTGGCGCGCTCGAATATCTTCCAGTATATCGGAAGCGAGATGAGTATGTAGGCGATAGCTATCGCGAAGCCCGTGTACACCGATGCTGGGGACAGCGAGCCTGTCGTCACTATCGCCCTTGCGCCTTCGAACACGCCCGTGTACGGCATCACCTGCGCTATGTAGCGAAGCGCTTCGGGCGCCGCCGCAAGCGGTATGAATGGAAGCGAGAAGAACACGAACAGCTGTATCGCCGACCACGAAAGGAACGCATACTCCCTTCCGAGGCCTATTATCATCGCGCTTATAATGACGGAGAGCCCCACGGAGCCTATTATCGTTATGGCTGACAGAGTCAGTATCTCGGCCAGGTTGGTTGCTATGATGCTCATGTCAAAGAGCCAGTACGCCATGCCGAGCATTATGGCGAGGACAACTATCGAGTTGATTATGGAAACCAGTATGCGGGCGAAAAGATACTCGAACTGCGTCACTCCGGTGAGTATGACCTGCTTGAAGCTGTCGCTCCACACGTCCTCCATTATCAGGACATTCGTAACGCTCTGTGCCAGGTATGCGAAAGACCATAATATGTTCACGGCCAGCACCAGCATGCCGGCCTCCAGCGAGAAAGTCTTCGAATATATCGAGAACAGCCCCCATATCAGCACCGTGGTTATCGGGAAGTAGAACGACTCTATGAAACGTACCTTGGACTTCTTCAGTATCGTCATGTCCCTCTTTACAAGGGATTTTATCTTATAAAGCCTCATATGTGCACCACATCATTTTTTGAGCACCTCAAAAATGTAAAGAGGAAATCTGCAAAGGAATAAAATTCCTTTGAGATGCCAAAAGGCAAAGCCTTTTGTGCATTTATTTCATCTTTCATTTCTTCACCATCTCCACGAAATAACCCTCAAGGGTCTTGTTTTTCGTGCGCCTCTTGAGCTCCTTTATCCTGCCTATGTCGATTATCATTCCCTTGTGGATGAACGCTATCCTGTCGCACAGTTCCTCCACTTCCCTCATGTAGTGGCTGGTAAGGAATATTGTCGTCCCGTATTTCCTGTTGACATCGAGTATGAGCTTCCTCGTTTTTATCGCTATGTCGGGGTCCAGCCCCAGGGTCGGCTCGTCGAGAAGCAGCACCTTGGGGTCGTTTATCAGGGATTTTGCAAGTATGAGTCTCATTCGTTCTCCGGTGGAAAGCCACGCAAACTTCTTGCTCATTATGTTTTCT
>JACPAH010000021.1 GCA_016180925.1 Candidatus Aenigmatarchaeota archaeon | reverse complement strand
GACTTGCCTGCGATGGAAAGCACCCTGTAGACTGTCCTGCCGAACATGTAGATGAAGTACAGGCCCAAGCCCAATAAGACATAGCTCACGAGGGTCTCGATGTTGAGAGGTATCGGGATGCCGAAGAGCTTGTTCGCGGCTATGGGAAAAACGGCCGAGGCGATGCCGACGAAGAAGGCCCCCTTTATGAGGGATATCATGCTCTTGAACCAGTAAATGAAGACGACCAGCGCGGCCACCATGACGACGACGTTCGGTATGCCAAGCGACGCGATGAATTCGAGCACCATAATGATATTATAGGCGCTTGAATTTATATTACTTGAAGCCAAATAACTATAATGCAGAAAGTATGGACGGAGAAGAGGGCCGAGGACTTCCTCGGAAAGAGGATACCCGTTGCCAGAAGCATTATTGTGAAAGATACGAGCCAGGCCGTTAAATTCGCGAAAAAATACCCTGTCGTTCTCAAGATAATATCCGAGAAAGCGCTGCATAAGTCGGACATAGGCGGCGTAAAGATAGCCCATGACGAGGCGGAGTTAGAGAAGCACTTCAATGAGCTGTCGAAGATTTCAAGAAGGAAGAAAATCAGGGCCCAGATACTTGTCCAGGAATTCGTCCAGGGGAGGGAGCTTGTAATAGGGATAAACAAGGACCCGGTTTTCGGCCACGTGATAATGTTCGGCCTCGGCGGAAAGTATGTCGAGACGATAAGGGACGTTTCCTTCAGGGTGTGCCCCATAACCGGGAAGGACGCGGAAAGCATGCTCCAGGAAATTAAATACAAGAAGCTCCTTTACGGCGTCAGGGGCGAGAAACCCGTTGACATGGCAGAAGTGAAAAGAATACTCATCAAGGTATCCTGCATACCCTTAACCAGCAGGAAGCTGAAGGAGCTTGACATAAATCCGCTGATGGCAAGCGAGAAGGGAGTAAAGGCGGTTGACGCCAGGATAGTCTGGGAATAACACTCCAGAATCTCATTCGCCGTCGTAAGCTCTTACCCGTCTAACATTCCTAGAAGCCATATCTCCCGGAAGTCCAGAAGAATATCCTCTTTCGAGGTCAATCATATCACCTATAGGAAGGCTTCTATCATCTACTCCTGTCCAATATATGCCATGTCCTCTCCCGTCAAGAAAAGTATGCCTGGTGTAATTTTTTCCGCCGAGCTCAACCACTTCAGAACCTTCATGCCCGCCTACTGCTATCTCTCCTCTGAGCGCCGCTTCCTTGTCACCCGACCTGTAAAATTCGTGCGCCATATGGTCCCTTCCATTGGAGTCAAGATTCCTGTAGATTTCCATGAAACGCCGCATCTGGTCTCCGGCGGCCATTTCCGAGGCTATCGCAATGTATTCCATGTTCCTCAATTCCCTTCCGGACGGCCTGTCGCCCAACACGACACCGATGAAATCCGCATCACCGACGTTATTGAAGAACCTTATTGCATATTCAGACAAACCAGAATATCCGCTGTATTTCGAAAGCAGGCCGACAAGCCGGCGCAGTTTTTCGGCGCCATGTCTTTTATTAATAACTACTTTCCGCCCGTTTCCGCTGCTTCTAGTCGTATACGCCGGTATTCTAGGCATCACATGTGTTTTTTCATATCTTCCAGGCGGTTCTTTCTCAGCAACAACGGGGCTTGGCTCCGCATGACTCGGGAGATGGGTCTCTCCATCAAGTTCGCCGCTCATAAGTTTCTGCAAATCCGAATCGCTTATTGCATATCCCGGATTTCCACTGCGGCCGGGGCTTGGGTTCCTGAAAAGTTCTATATCTCCGGATTCACGGTATTTCATTATCCTATTCCTAGAAAGACCTGTTCTTTCCATCGCTTCGCGCATTGTCCAGAACCCTTTTCCTGAAACGCTTCCGTCCTGTCCCGGCGAGCCGGATTTTTTGCCGCCGTTTTTATGATGTCTGCCGTTGCCTGGCATGGGTGCGGTTTTTCCGCCGTTAGAAGCGGCCGGGGCTCTTTGTCTATTCAATGCCGTTAAATCACGACTATGTATCAGATAACAGCCTCTTTCACGGTCATAAGTTGACGGGAGTTTTCTGTCCCTGACCCAGGAATAAACGGCCGCTCGTGTTACCTCAGAAATATCAGCTGCTTCCTTTATGGTAAGCATCCTCTTGGGCATAATAATAACATCTCCCAGATCTTTTAAATGAAAAAAGTGTGAAAATGGTGGGACTGAATCAGCCCTGCTCCGCGAATTGAAATAAGCTTGCGCTATAGTAAGAATTATGAATTCAGCTGAACCAAGATATTTTGCCGTGTCTTTTCATGACAGATGGCGCTATTTTGCGGCCGTGGATGCAGCATCTGTCAGGAAATTCTACAGAGAAAACGGGTGGGAAGAGCCCAGAATCATAAGGTATGCCACGCTGGATGAGGCGAGAAGAACCCCCATGTTCAGAACCTTTGAAAAGTACCGGGGCCTCGGTGAAGACGGCACCTACATGCTTGGCAGCCTAACGAAAGAATAATCAGATAATTTATCTGTGCCAGTATTGGCACGCATCCTCAAGGATGTCAAGGCCGTGCTCCGCCTGGCTGCGCGTCAAGGTCAGGGGCGGGCATATCCTTATGACGCTCTTTCCGGCGGGCAGGAGGATGAGGCCTTTCTCGGCAGCCTTGCACAATATAGCGGAGCGTATATTAGGGGCCGGCTTCTTGCTGCGCTTGTTCTCCACAATCTCGACCCCTATCATAAGTCCAAGGCCGCGGACATCGCCTATGATTTCTATCTCATCTTTCAACTCGTTCAATCTTCTGAGCATGAGCTTCCCCAGTCTCCTTGCGTTATTACCCAAGCGCTTCTGGCGCATGTATTTCAGTGTCGCGATGCCCGCCGCGCATGCGAGCAGATTTCCGCCGAATGTATTTCCGTGGGAGCCTGGAACCCAGTCCATTATCTTGCTGCTTGATACAGTCTTCACGCCGAAGTTTTCCATCGCGAGGAACCTGCCGGTCCTGTAGCAGCCTGCCTGGACCTCATCGGCGCACAGAAGCACGCCATGCTCGCTGCACAGGTGCCTTGCACCTTTCACGAAAGCTTTGGGCGGAACAACATATCCGCCCTCGCCCTGGACAGGCTCCATGAACAGGGCTGCGCACTCCCCTTTCAGGGATTTCATCGCCTTCTCCAGCTCGGAGAGGCACTGGTCGGCGCAGTCGCCCATCCTGTAGGGATTGGGGTATGGAACATGCCTGACTGGAAGGAAAGGCGAATAGCGCTCGCGCTGCACAGGCCTTGAATTGGTCATTGAAAGACTTCCCATCGTCCTCCCATGAAAAGCGTTTTTGAAGGCGATGACCCACTTCCTGTTCGTGTGCCACCTTGCAAGCTTGTAGGCGGCCTCGATGCTTTCCGTGCCCGAGTTTGACAGAAAGACCTTTTTCAGCGGCTGCGGAAGGAACGAAACAAGGGTCTCGCAGAATTCCACAGGAAGTTCCGCGTAAAAATCCGAGAAGCCGCAATGCGTGAGCTTTCCTGCCTGTTTCTTTATGGCATTCATCACGACAGGGTTCGTGTGCCCTACGTTGGCGACTGCAATCGCCGCCGAGAAGTCAAGATACTTTCTTCCGTCAACATCGTACACGTAACATCCTTTCGCCTTTTTCCAGACGAAGGAATATTCCCGCATGACGCAGGGCGATACAATCTTGTCATCGCGGCTTATAACCCTTACAGACTTGGGGCCTGGTCTGCGGCATATGAACTTCTCCATACTCTCTACTTGGAAGTCCTTCAAATAAAGTTTTATTATAAGCTTATCCTTCATAGACTTCTACATGATACCGCTCCTGCATGACATGGAAAGGGAGGAAATTGTAAGCAATGACGCCTCTCAGCTGGACTACTGGATGAAGAAGCAGCTCGCCAAGAAGTTCTACGAAGGCATAGGATATACGGTGCTCCTTGGCGATGATTTCGAAAACAACATGCTCCT
>JACPAH010000030.1 GCA_016180925.1 Candidatus Aenigmatarchaeota archaeon | reverse complement strand
TCCTTGTTCTGCTCCGATATTCCGAAGAATTCCGGCGGCAGCTCCTGAGGTTCCGTCCCGATTTCAAGGTATTTCGCGATCTGCCGCAGCACCCAGACGCTGTGCTCAAAGACCTCGAAGCTTGAGCGGGACGAGCCTGCCCTGCCGCCGCCCCTCTCGAATATCATGTACCCGGACTCGAACCCCTTCCTGCGCAGCTCGTATATCCATTTGTACAGGACTTCCTGCGCCTGGGAGCCCAGCGGTATCGGTATGTGGGCTGTCCCGAAATACGGCTTCGGCTCCCCGAGATGAAATAAAAATATATACTTGCCAAAATCCTTCGGCACATCCCTTATCACTTCATACGGGTTCATGTTCTGGGCCATCATGTGCTCGAAGTCTATGCAGAAGCGGAGTGCCGGAGAGTTTATCTTCCTCATGAGATGGTAAGCGCTCCTCACGTCATATAGCCTGTAAAGCCCTTCCTTCCCCTGGCCCGCTTCCGGGTTCTCGAAAAGTATCTTTATGTTTTTTTCCTTTGCGAATTCCAGCACGCTCATGCCGTCGAGGAATTTCTTGTTGAATTGGTGCTCCTTCAGGGTAAGATGTCCCTCTATGTACTTCATCGCGACGGCCTCGTTAAATCCCTTGACCTCGTTGTTATAGGCGTCCTGAACACTCTTTGATTTCAGGACATTCGTCCACAGAGGGTCGTTGGTCTCCATCATGTACTGGGCCACAGCCCAGTAGGCCCCTATTTCGCCGAAGTTGACATAATATTTTCCGAAATCCGACTTCTTCCACATCTCGAAAAGCGTGTCGCCGCTTGGGAGTTCGCCGCTCCGGAGCTTCCTGATGACCTCGTTCACCTTGTCGGATATCATCCTCTGCCTTATGCCTTCTTCCCATTCCCTGAATCTTCTGTCGCCCTCCTCTTTCGTTATCCCCCCGTCCCTGACCGCAGCCTCTATCTCCTCCTTCCGCCTCTTGTATTCCTCGCCATTCTTGAATTCATCAAAGTCTTTCTGGCCTTCCTTAAGCGCGGTATCCATCGCTTTTTTCTGGTACTCGTCCATGAGATTCTCGTCAACGCTGTATCCCTTGGCTATCAGATGCTCTATGGCGAATTGTTTGGTCTCCTTCATGCTGCTTATGAAATCCGCAAGTGGTATGCCTCCTGGCGACACTATCTGATAGGTATGGCCGAAAGGTCTCAGCCTCTCCTCCTCCTGCTGCACCTGAAGATTCGTCGACAAATGGTAATTAACGTAGATGAAGCCCAGCTCCGCCGCATTCTTTATGGTCGTGACAAGCCTGAAGTGGACCTGCTCCCATGTCTTCCTGATTGCGCTCTCGAAGCCCGCCGTTTCCCCTATCTCTCCGTGAAGCCCGACCTCGATGCCGAGGTCCTTCACGACCTTCTGCGCTCTCGAAGCCCGCCGTTTCCCCTATCTCTCCGTGAAGCCCGACCTCGATGCCGAGGTCCTTCACGACCTTCTTCATGTTTTCCTTGAGCCTTGGCTCCTGGAATTCGCTTATCGTCTCCATGTCTACCTGGTTGAACTGTATGCCGCCGGTCGCCCCGAAGCCGCCCGCCTTCTGCGCCAGTCCGAGCAAGTTAGGGTCCTTCCCTATATTCCAGAATCCGGATGATATTCCCACTTTGTACGCGGGCATTTACTTCACCCCGAAGCCGGCCCTCTTTTTTATCAGGCCTGTTATCGGGCCGTACCTGTCCCCGGCTATCGGCGCCAGATAGTATTTCGTTATCCTGTCCTCGAAATCCCTTTCGTACGGGCCGCGGCCCTTGAAGAGCTGGAAAGGGAACATGCCTGTGAATTTCCTCATGTTCCTCCATACGTCTTTGGCAGGGCCGCCCGGAACGGAGCCGGGAGTCTCGCGCCTCAGGCCGAGCAGGCTGTCCACATACCTGTTGAGCTCTTCTTTCTTGGCCTCGAGCTCCAGGAGCTTCACGAAAAGGACGTTCTTGCTCATCACTATGAGGTTCACGTCGAAGACGCCGTCCTCCAGCTCGTCGCCTGCAGGCAGCCTCACGTTGCCTTTCTCCAGCGCTATCTCGAAGAACGAGTAATATGGCTTCCTCGTCAGCCATCCCGGCGTAGGCCCTGTAACCTGGTGGAACTGGTTCAGCTTTTCCTGGCACCATTCGAGCGTTATCCAATTATGCTTGTTAATCAGGCCCCATTTCTTCCCGAATATGAGGTTGTCAAGGGTCCACCTGTCGATGGGCTTTTCTGCAGGGAGCACAGGCTTCTTCGCGTAGTCTTCCGCCCCGCCCTTGAAGATTTCAGGCGACAGGAAGTCCTTCCATGTCCAGAGGGTGACTATGGAGAACGACAGAGCCTGTCCCTCGGCCCATATGGGATTCGTCCTAAACATAGCCCTCCTTTCCGGCGTCCCGAGGCCTTCCTCAAGCATGTTGTGCCTCGCTATCACAGGTTTCAGCCATTCCCTGTACTGGTTGATGGAGGCTTTCCTGCTGCGGACAAGCTCCTCTATCCTGATGTACCTGTCCTTCAGCTGGGTGAGGAAGAGCCTCTTCCATTCCTGGTACAGCTTGTTCTTCGTTAACAGGACGACGGCTTCGGCCTTCGAGACGTCAAGGGCCTTCATTATGTCCTCCGGCTTCAGTTCCTTGTCCTCCATGCGCATGAAGTCCGTTATCAGCGTGGGCCACCTGCTGACTATGCTCCTCATCGATATCCCCTCGCCGGTGTGCATGTCCACCTGGTCGACGAACACCGCCTTCAGCGAGTGGTTGTCAGTATTTTTCTCCTTGTCCTTCCTCTTCTTCTCGTCGCTGTCGACGGAAAAATCCATGTCGTCCCCGTCGCTGCCCTTGTAGGAAGGATTCAGTTCTTTTTTGGTCCTGTATCCCATGTAGCGCAGGAATTCCCTGTATTTCCTCAGGTCGTGCATGAGGAGTTCCATGTCGGCAACGGCCTGCGAGGCCGATGCGAGGCCGGACTTTATCCTCGTTTCGAGGTCTTCCTTCTGCTTGGCCGTCAGCTGGTAATATGTCCCGTGGACCGGCGACACTTCCAGGAACTCGCTGGCCTTCTGGACGACATATTCCCACTTGCCCAGCTGGAAGACAAGGCTGTAATATATGCCTGAGCTGCTCCCTATCGGGCCAGTGAAGTTTATCCTGACATGGCCCTCGAAAGGCGTGAGGCACCATGCCCTGTCAAGGGGCAGTTCCTTCCTGAAATTCACCTTCGTCTCGCCGGTAACCTTGTTCCTGCTGAAATCTCCGAGTATGTATCCGTTTTCATCGCTCACTACAAGCACCTTGAATATACATTTGTGCGGGCCCTTATATTTTAAATTTTCTCTAGAAAAGTATCAGGTAGATGCCTATTATAGCCATTATGAAGCCTATGATGATGCCGGCAAACGACATGTCGTTAGGCTGGTAGTCGGGCACGTCCGGGAAGCCGAATATGAGGAAGAGCCCTATGCCGCCTATTATCAGGCCCGCTATCTTCCTCAATATTATCCCCAGCGTAAGCGTGCTTATTATGAGCCACGAGCCAACTATGATGGCGAGAACTCCCGCGAGTATCACCACCAGCGTCTTGGGGTCGGAAAAGCCCTCGCCGGCGCTGATGAATATCGCGAAGAACCCGAAGGCTATCAGTATTGCGCCGCCAATCACTTCTAGCATGAATAGTATTTTCCTGCGGAATATAAATTCTTTATAAGGAGCCATGGCTAAAGTCTATGTAGGTGTTTGAATGGTTTGGGCAAGGACAAAACTGCTTATTTGGGACTATATATTCGAGCCTGCGAAGGACATAAAGCTCGGCATGACCACCAAGAACGCCGAATCCTATTACAAGAAAGTGAACGAACTGATAAGGACCGTTTTCAACGTCCCTGATGCCTATGTCCAGGAGAAGATGTACGACTGGGACAGGGGGGAGGACTCGAACAAGTTCGAGGTCGAATGGGAAGTCAACAAGATACTGGACAGGTACTCTTACCTCTCGATAGAGGTGGAGCTGAAGGGATTTGCCGCGAAGTCCGGCGACGGCAAGGTCTCAATAAGGATAAAGCCGCGGCTCATAACAGAGTACCCGCAGGACACAGTCTGGCAGCAGAGCATACTTTACGAGATGCTGAGAAGGTTCTGGCACAAGCTTTACTACCACAAGAAGAGGATGGAATACCTGAACTTCGGCAAAGAGGTCATAACGAGCTTCGAGAGCAGCATAAAGCACTATTCAGAGACGATAAACCAGTAGTAGGACGTGTTTTCATGGCAACCATAAACATCGTGGACGATATTCTGGCGCCTGCAGATACCATCAAGCTCCATTACGAGGGCAAGAACACCTTCAGGGTATTCGACATGGTGCGGGGCCTTCTCAGGGACGTGATGAAAATCTCCTCAAAGGACATACTTGAGACCGACGCAAGGTGGGACGTTTTCGCCGACCCGCGCGCATTCTACGGCATGTGGATGGGGAAGAGGAAGGAGGACCAGTGGACTATGACTTATATAAGGATAATCATGCAGGGCGAGATGGACATGAAGACCAGGCTTGGCTGGCTGGACGTCAGGCTGAAGGGCACCGTCGAAACGAAGTACCAATGGACAAACTTCATCCAGCGCGGCTTCTGGTGGACATACAACAGGACATTCTATTACAAGCAGAGAAGGATGTATCTCGAGTTCGCGAAGGACAACGTATATACCATAAGGCGGAAGATGCAGCAGGCCCTGGGCATAGCGCCTCCGGGCGAATGATTTATTCTACTGCATAGATATGCGATATTTTTCAAGAGTCAATATCATTAATCCGGCTTCTAAGGCAGTCTATTACGGAAAATCATTTCCTTTGCCGTGCCTGACGTGCCTCTTGTTAAGCCAACACCCAAATATCCTTCAGCCAGGGCTTCTCTCAGCTGGTGCTTGTACGTTCTTCTTCCCAAATCCACTTTATGTTCGCCGCCGCCGAGCTCATAGCCGGCTCCGTGGGAAATTCTCATGTACGGAACTCCTGGTGAATACACTTCATCTTCCCATCCGTCCGCTACACAATCGCGTTTAAAGAATAACCTGAATGAAGGGGTGTTTATATTGTCTCGAACTGGCCCGATGTCAATATATCCAAAATGTATTCTTTCTTCTTCTGCTACATCTCTTAATGCGCGAACCATGAGTCTTGAGCCGTCACCGTTTCCTTTCAGCGTATTGCCTACACCATGTATGTACCATGCTTCCTTTCCCCTGTCTTTGTAAGCATTCCATGCCCTTCCAAGCAATTCCCTTCTTCCTGCTATCTGCCTCAACGGAGAATTTTCATCCAATGCGCCATAATCAATTTCTAACATTTGAGCCAGCGGCATCCGTTCAAGAAATCCCGTATCCCTGTAGAGCAAAAGAATCTCGCCTTTGTTTTTCAGAAATGCCCTGATGCCTTCATGCGTTTCGGCAGGGTCCAGCGTTGAATTGTCTCCGGAGAACGCCGTTGCCTCAAGCTGCAGCACCCTATCAATATCAGCTTCCGAAGCGTGCCTTATGCCCGGATGAGTACCTCTTTCTGCTAAGCGGAGATAACTCATATATCTTTCCGGCATTTTAACCAGAACATTGCCTCTTCTTCGTTCCAAAACATGTATTCCTTCATCTGGCATTCAAATACCATTCCCGAAATCTATAAAAAGCCTTATTTACTCTTTTGTAGTGGTTACATTGGCTCTTTCATTCCACTTTGTAATATACTCTCCTGTTCGACCTGCCCTTGTTCTCCACGGAAAGGAGTTTTATTTCCCCTATTTCCGCCGTGCTTCGCACGTGGGTGCCGCCGTCTGCCTGCTCGTCTACCATCTCAGAGCCTTCTCCTATACTGAGTATCCGGAGCTCGTCGATGTTCGGCAGGCCGGCAGCCAGTTTCTGGAGATGGGGTATCTTCTCGGCGTCCTCCCTTTCCATGAAAGCAAAAGTGACTGGAAGGTTCCACTTGGCGATATCGTTCGCCTTCCCGAAGCACTCATCTATCTTCTGCCTGTCCATTTCCTCGAGAGAGAAGTCTATCCTGGACTTTTCGGCGTCGAGCTGGTTGCCTGTCACAAGAACTTTTCCATCTCTATACATCACGGCGATGAGTATATGCGCCGCAGTGTGCATCCTCATCAGCATGTATCTTCTTTCCCAGTCCAGCGCGCATTGGACGCTGTCTCCGGCATGCAGTCCTTCCTCGTCCAACTGTATGCCGTTTTTCTTCGATACATCGGACACTCTGTACGCCTTCCCGCTGCATGCTATGACGCCTTTGTCGCAGGGCTGGCCGCCGCCTGCCGGGTAGAAGGCGCTTTCTCTGAGAGTCAGGAACCTGCCGTCAGCAGATTCGACTTTTGTCGTCCACTCCTTCAGGTACGAGTCAATCAAATAAAGATTTTTCATTTGTTTTTCTTGGACGGAACCTTTAAGGCTTTTTCATGCATAATTTTCAGATGAATATATCAATGCTGCCCGATGCAGACGGCATGAAATGTTATGCTGCGGAAGATATAAGGGTCCAGAGGGTGTCAGAATACGACGGCCAATGCGAAGAGCATGTCTTTCTTCCAAAAGGGCATTACCATAGACCGGTCTTCCATGCAATGTCTGATGAAGAGCTGTATGTAATAAGGGGTTCTGGCTCATTTACATGCGGCGGCGTATCTCATTGTTATTCTCCAGGAAGCACTTTTCATATTCCAAGAGGCGTACAGCATGGATTCTCTGCGCACACGGAAACCGTTCTTTTTTCCCTCCAGAAGCCGCCAATAGTGGACCTTGAGACCGGCGATGCCGACATCCATTGCCATGAAACCGTGCTGCAAGTCCAGGAATAGAAATGCGGCGAATTTGTTCGCTGCATGCATTCCGGCTTCGCTTGGCGAAGTCAGGAATAAAAGTACTCGCCTGACTCTTTCTGCTCCCTGTCTTTCACGCTCTCCGGCTTGTTTGCCCTCGGCCTTCTGCTCTCTTCGTCCCTTCGGAATGTGACGCCCGCATCCTTGAGGAACTTGTTGAAGCCTTCGCGCAGCCCCATGGCCTCGGCCTCGCCGTATTTCCCGGGCTCGCCCATGAAGAGCATCGTCCTGTCCGAAATGTAGCTGAGAAACAGGAGGTCGTGGTCTATCACCATTGCCGTTCTTCCGCGTATGGCCTTTGCCACCGCAAGGCGCTGGTCGACATCAAGATGCGCTGAAGGCTCGTCCAGCAGGTATACGTCGGCCTTCTTCGCCAGGCAGAGCAGTATGGCAACGCGCTGCAGCTCGCCGCCTGAAAGATTTTTCGCGCTCTTGTCCATCAGCCTCCCGGCGTCCAGCTGCCTCGCAAGTATGGGGAAGTCGTCGCTGTCCGACACGCCCTGCAGCACGTTGCGCACAGGGCCTTCGTAGTCGGTCTCTATGTACTGCGGCTTGTATGATATGGCAATTTTTTTTGACAATGACGCATGGCCCTCGGCAAGTATCTTCGCGAACGTCGTCTTTCCCAGAGCGTTCGCTCCGAGCACGCCAAGCACCTCGTTCCTGTATATCTCTCCCTTCTGCACGCTGAGCTCGAAGTCGCCGGCCTTGTGGCTCATCTCGCCGAAGGACGCAAGGACGCTTCCGCTCTTCGTCGTCCTCTCGACTTCCTCGAACACCGTGCTCTCGCGTATCCTTACGTTGTCGTCCGGCAGGTATCCGTCAAGGAAGGCGTTTATGCCGTTCCTCACCGCGTAAGGCTTCGACACTATGCCGTACGTGCCCGGGACTCCGTAGAATACGTGTATCTTGTCAGCGAGAAAGTCGAGAGTCGCGAGGTCGTGCTCGACAACCATGAAATACTTGTCCTGCGCATGCCGGCGGATTGTCTTGGCGACATTTATGCGCTGCCTCACGTCCAGATAGCTTGAAGGCTCGTCAATGTAATAGATGTCGGCTTCCCTTGAAAGCGCGACGCCTATGGCAAGCCTCTGCAGTTCGCCTCCGGACAGCGCGGCTATGTCCCTGTCGGCGCAGTTACGGAGCTCAAGCTCCCTTATCATCGCTTCGCCCAGCAGGTCGCTGACCTTTCCGGAGGTTACCTTCGGTATCATGCTGACCTGCTGCGGCTTGTAGACAGTCTTTTTGCTCTGCTTCTCCAGCTCCCTGAAGTATTCCTGGAGCTCGCTTCCCCTGTAAAATTTCGATATGTCTTTTGTCGCATCGGTGCCGTACATGCCCATGTTGGGCTTCGTCTGGCCGGAAAGTATGCGCATGACCGTGCTCTTCCCCGTGCCGTTGGAGCCAAGCAGCCCCACAACCCCTTTCGCGGGCACGGGCAGCCTGAACATCACGAATTCGTTCTCTCCGAACCTGTGGATAGGCTGCTCCTGCAGCTGCTCCGGCGTGTTGACTATGCTTATCGCCCCGAACGGGCACTTGTTGACGCACACGCCGCATCCGATGCACGTCTCCTCTATTATGAACGGCCTCAGCCTCTTCGCGCTGCCCTCTATCCTGTCCTTCTTGACTATGCAGTCCTCGTCCTTGCGGTTGACGGGGCATAGCCTGGCGCACAGGAAATTCCCGCACTTGTCGGGGTGGCACAGTTCGTAGTCAATGACTGCTATTCTTGGCATCAAAACACCTAGAAATAATTATACCGCATTCATTCAAATACTATCTCTGACTTGCCCACTATGGCCTCTATCACTTTTCCCGATTCCGGGCCGAGCCTGGCCTTGGTTTTCCTGTCCATCCTGACCCTGTAGAACTCTTCGGGACCGAAGACCTTGTTGACTCCGTTCACGCGTATATTGAGGGCCTTTTCTATCATTTCCTTGCTGCCTTCCTTCTCAAGCACCTTGACCTGTTTCCCGAGAATCTCGCAAAGCTTCCTGACGTTCTTTCCGGATTTCCCGATAACGGAGCCCATCTGCTGCGTGTCTACTATTATGTAAATTCTTCCAGCGGCCTCGAAGCTGTCTATGAAATCAGCGCCGTCCTGGAGCCTGCCGAGTGCGCGGCTTATGGTGGCGCTGTCCGTGCTTATCTCGCCCCGCTCGACTTTCCTGCTGCATGCGCTGCAAAGTATGTCGTTCTTTACGCATATGCTGCATATCTTCAAAGGAGGCGCCTCCTTTGGGCACTCAATGTACAAAAACTGCAAGTTTTTGACATCTCAAAAGAGCTTCGCTTTTTGCAGGTTTTCATGATGATGATTTGAAATGCAATTTTATAAGCCTTCAGGTGGATTTCATCTCATGGCCGAGATAGGTCTGGTCGGGGCCCCGTCCAGCGGGAAAAGCACTTTCTTCAAGGCGTGCACCCTCAAGGACGTCAAGATAGCCCCATACCCTTTCACGACTCTGGAGCCCAACGAGGGGCTTGCGTATGTAAGGGCTGCCTGCCCATGCCTGAATGCAAAAACCGGCGCCGGAGGCGCTTCTCATCCGTGTGGGAAGTGCATTTCGGGCGTGAGATTTGTCCCGATAAAGCTGTGGGATGTCGCCGGCCTGGTCCCGGATGCGCACAAGGGCCGCGGCCGGGGAAACGCTTTTCTTTCCGACGTCATGCGCTCCGACGCCCTCGTCCATGTAGTTGACATGTCCGGCACCGTGGATTATGAGGGAAATCCGGCGTCCGGTTTTGACCCAATGCTGACGGTGGAGATGCTGGAAAGGGAGGTCGACTACTGGCTCCTTTCCCTCGTGCTCAAGGACTGGAAGCTCATCGAAGTTTCAAAGGAGCCTGCGGCACTGGTTGAAAAAAGGCTGTCGGGCCTGGGGATACAGAGAACGAGCATAGACACGTCCCTCCGCGGCAGCCTGAAGTCTATGGACGAGCAGGAGCTCTTGGATTTCGTGTCGTCCGTCAGGAAGAAGTCAAAGCCCATACTCATAGCCGGGAACAAGTTCGACATGAAAAGTTCCGAAGGCAACGTGAAGGAAATACAAAGGACAAGGGAAGTGATTCAGTGCAGCGCCGAGGTCGAGCTTGCCCTGCGGGAAGCCGCGAAAGAAGGGCTGATAGAATACGTTCCCGGAAGCCCGTCTTTCAAGGCCATAGAAGAAGTTTCCGGCAGGCAGAAAGACGCTCTCGGCTTCATGAAGAATTATCTGGATGACAACGGCAGCACCGGGGTCCAGCAGTGCCTCGACAGGCTAGTGTTCGACGTCCTCGGGATGGTCGTCGTATTCCCGGTGGAGGACGAAAAGCGCTGGACGAGCAAGAAGGGCGAAATCCTTCCCGACGCCTTCATCATGAGGAAAGGCTCAACCGCCGTCGACCTTGCATACCGCATCCACCAGGACATAGGGAGCAAATTCATTTCAGCAATAAACGCAAAGACCGGCAGGAGCGTCTCGTCAGACTACGTTCTGCAGAACGGCGATGTCATCTCCATAAAGAGCGGGAGATGACTATATTTTGAATCTGTCTGGAATGGGTCAAGAAATGCCAAATCCGATTAAAATGAAATTCTAGTACCTTCTTCCGCCGGTCAGCTTGAATTCGAGGTTCTTCAGGCGCTCGTTTATCGTCTCTGTCTGCGACCTTATTGCTTGCAATTGCGATTCTATGACATCCAGGCGCTGCATCACGTCATAGTCCTTGGAAGGCCCGCGCATCGCAGGCTGTCCCATGTCCTCGAAACCCAGGTCCTTCCTTCCCGGAAACGACGGAACCCATTCATCCTCCTTCTGCTCCGCAAACGGCTTGCCCGTATCGATAACGTCGCGTTCCGGCTGCCTGCCGGTTATGGTGTTCTTTATGTCGAAGAAGTCGTCCATTTCTTCCTTTCTTTTCTTCTTCAGGAATCCGAACATTTTCAAACACCCAATCCCCTGCTTCCGCCTGCCAGAATAAGCAGAACTATCAGTATGAAAATCAGCAGAATAACTATCCGGTAATCCAGTGCACCTTTTATTCTATTTATCATGCGAATTTTCCCCTTTGCTTTCCTTTGCATTGAATTTTCTTTCTACCGCGGACAACCTGTCATGCAAATCCCATACAGCCAGCCCGAACACCGCCAAAACCCCTGTTATTATTGATATTACTTCGTTTTTGGTATAATAAAAGGTTCCGCCTCTATGCTTTTTAGCACCATAAATAGATTGGCTTCTTCGGTTTTATAACTTTTGTCGAAAAAAGACCGCCTAATTTATTGGATGGATGAATTGCGACCTTGTTTATAAATTCTTTCTTCTTCATAAATATCACTATGCTTTCGACACAAAGAATGTTCAGATACAGACTGTACCCTGATTCTAAACAAATTTCTATTCTTGAAAAGAACCTTTCCGCCACATGTTTTCTCTATAACAAGCTTCTTGAAGCGAAAATCAAAGCCTACAAAAATGGCGGTAAATCCCTTCGCAAATTCGACATGAACAATCATATTGTCAAGCTGAAACGCAAACATCCTGAACTCAAAGCCGTTCACAGCCAGGCCCTTCAAAACGTTTCCGACAGGGTTGACAAGGCTTACCAGAATTTCTTCAGGAGGGTGAAGGAAGGAAAAAGCAAAGCAGGATTTCCCCGTTTCAAGTCTTTCAGGCGATACAAGAGCATCACTTATCCGCAGAGTGGTTTTGAAATCAGAAGCAATAAGCTTCGTCTTTCCAAAATCGGCGATGTCAAAATCATTCTTCACAGACCCGTTCAGGGCAAAATCAAGACACTTGCCATAAAAAGAACTTCCACAGGAAAGTGGTTCGCGTCTTTTAGTTGCGGAGTTTCCATTAAAGAATCTAAGCATAGATTTCCTGATAACAGAATCGGTATCGATGTTGGACTGGAAAGCTTTGCCACCCTGTCTGACGGGATAAAGATAGATAATCCCAGATACCTCATTGCTTCTGAAAGGCGGTTAAAGCTCTTGCAGAGAAAATTGAGCAAAAAGACCAAAGACTCTGAGAATAGAAGAAAAGCACGGCTCGAAGTCGCCAGATTGCACGAACTCGTTACCAGTCAGAGACAGGATTTCCTGCATAAGCTTTCCAGATTTTTTGTGCAAAAATACGGAATTATCGCTGTCGAAGACCTGAACATCAAAGGCATGGTCAGGCATCCATGCCTTGCCAAGCATATCAATGATGCTTCCTGGGGGACTTTCTTCAGGAATCTCGCATACAAAGCGGAAGAAGCTGGTTGCGAGGTTATGAAAGTTTCCCCTAACAAGACCTCTGTTACATGTTCGCAATGCGGAACAGATGTGCCTAAAACACTCGCCATACGATGGCACAGGTGCCCTAACTGCGGATTGCACATACACAGAGACCTCAACTCTGCCAGACTCATACTGTCGAAAGCAGATACCGCCGGAACGGCGGGATTCCAAGCCTGTGGAGAAGGGAGTTCCTCTCTTTTTGAGAGCAGCCCTTCTGCGAAGCAGGAAGCTCCGTCCGTAAGGGTGGGGTAGTTCACAAGTCTGAGAACGCGCCGGCGACCAGGAGGGGAAATATTATAGTCGCGTCCCCCCATACCCTTGCATGCCTTCCGCCGGGTGATATCTTTCCCCACGACAGAGCCTCTTCCGGCAGCGCTCCTGACAGCGAGCCGTCGTCCTCGACGCCGCTGTCTATGTAGACGGCATATTTCAGCCCTTCCCGCATCATGTTGGCGTTCAGTATGTGGTGCTTCGGCAGGGCGCCCCCGAGTATTATCGCGCCCGTCTCCCTGGCGTCCATGGCAAGGTTGTTGATGAGCATCATGTCGCCGGTTATCTCTATCCTGAAGTCCGGATGCTCGTGCTTGAAGAAGAATATCATGTCGCCCATGGAGCCGTCTGTCAGGGCGGGGCATATAACGGGTATGTTGTTCTTGTACGCCCAGTACAGTATAGAGGACTCGTCATCAACGGTCCTGCCGAGCTCCCTCGCGAATTCGGACGGCGTTATTGCTTTCCCGCTCTTCATCTGCAGGTCGTAAAGCCCTTTGAGGAATTTCTTCATGAAACCTTCGAATGCGACGTAGCGGTCGTTCGGCACCAGTATGTTCCCTATGCGGTTTATGCCCTTCCTGCGCAGCTCCCTGCCGTCGAGCCTGAACGAGCCCAGGATGAAGGGCTTGAGGCATTTTATTATGTCTTCCTCTATGCCTCCGGCCGTGGTGACTATCACATCCACAAGCTTGTTCTTCGCAAGGTACGATATCGGCTCCCTGAGGCCCGACGAGACCATGTTGGATGTGTATCCAAGGAATACAGTGACCTTGTCCCTTCGCATGAGCTTCGCGACTTCAATGGCGTCCCCCAGATGGGTGGCCTGGAATCCGGTGCTTCCGTATGACTCCAGAAACCTTTTCATGTCAAAGGGCTTGGAAAAGTCGTATCCTGATACCGCGGCGCCCTTTACCGGAGCGCTCTTCCTGAGTATGCTTTTCCTCGCCTTGTCCAGTTTCTTCATGGTATGTTTGTGGCAAGAGGGTTTAAAAATCCACAGCTCACTTTTAAACACGTTCCGACAAGAATATTACCATGGAACCTTTCCTGAAGTTCCGGAAAGAATGCGAAAAGCTCTGCAAGCCGCACGGGAACCTTCTTGAGAAGCCCCCGAAGGAGCTCAGCGCGGACCTGGCTCTGCCGTGCTTCTCGCTTGCCAAAGGCCTGAAAAAGAATCCGCTCGATATCGCGAAGGGCATCGCCGCGAAATTCGGGAAGGGCGTCTATATATCGAGAGTAGAGGCAGAAGGCGCTTATGTGAACTTCTATGCAGATTGGAAGCGCCTCGGGAAGGATGTGGTGTTGGCGGCTTCCAGAAAGTCGTTCGGCAGCGGCGCCAGAAAGAAGGAGCGCGTCATGGTGGAATTCTCCCAGCCGAACACGCATAAAGGCTTCCATATAGGGCATCTGCGCAACACGTGCATAGGCGATTCCATGGCAAGGATTATGCGCTTCTCCGGGTTTGAAGTGATATCGGCAAATTATCCCGGCGATATAGGGGCTCACGTGGCGAAATGCCTGTGGCTTTACATGAAGCAGTACCGTGGAAAGGAGCCGTCATCAGGAAGGGGAAGGTGGCTGGGAGAGATTTACGCCGAGGCGTCGCAGCTCCTGGAAAAAAGCTCCGAGTACGAGAAGGAGTATCTCGAAGTCCTCCGCAGGCTTTACTCGTGTGACAGTAGCATAATGCCGGTGTGGAAGAAGACCCGGGAATGGAGCCTGGAAGAGTTCAGGAACATCTACAGGGAGCTGGGCGTCTCGTTCGACGTGTGGTTCTACGAGAGTGAGGTCGAGAAGCGCGGGAAGGATTTCGCGCTCCAGGCGCTTAAGCGCGGTATAGCGAAGCGCAGCGAAGGCGCCATAATATTCGACCTGAATGACTACGGGCTTGACGTCCTCATCGTGCTGAGAAGCGACGGGACTCCGCTCTATTCCACGAAGGACCTCGCGCTTGCCGAGATGAAATTCAAGCAGTACAAGATAGACAAGTCTGTTCATGTGGTGGGCTCGGAGCAGAAGCTCTATTTCAGGCAGCTGTTCAAGGCGCTGGAGCTTCTCGGATTCGAGCAGGCGAAACAATGCGGGCACCTGTCTTACGAGCTCGTCATGCTGAAGGAGGGCAAGATGTCGTCTCGCGCCGGCAACGTGATTCTTTTCGAGGACATAATGGAGGACGCTGTCGAGAAGGCGAAGAAGATATCCGCGGACTCGGCGAAGGAAGTTGCCCTGGCAGCGCTGAAGTACTCCATGCTCAGCCGCGATTCCAGCAGGGTTATTGTCTTCGATGCCGAAGAGGCATTGAGCTTCGATGGCGACACAGGCCCCTATCTGCAGTATACTTATGCCCGTGCGCGCTCCATACTGAAGAAGTCCAAAAAGAAGCCGTCATTCAGGGCAGCCGAAGAGGCTCTGCCCGTAACGAAGAAGATGTCTGAATTCCCGTCCGTCATACGGCACGCATGCGATGACATGAAGCCGCACTACCTTGCGAATTACCTTCATGAGCTGGCCGCCGTGTTCAACGAGTTCTACCATGCGAACAAGGTCATAGGCGGCGGGAACGAGGCATCGCTCCTTGCCGTTATAAAATCATTCTCGCATGTGATGAAGTCCGGCCTCTCCCTTCTTGGCATCCCGGTGCTTGAGAGGATGTAAAAATGCAAGCGCCTGCGGCGCAACTCAGCAATATCTCTTCCTTCCCAGGACGACGTACTCGTTCTCCATGCCGCGTAGCTCGAACTCCGCGATGATTTCGAAGCCGCGAAGCTTGTCGTGGAGAATTTTCATGCGCTCCTGCCTGTTGTCGTCATTGAAGAAAAGTCCCAGCAATGCGTGCCCCCTGTTCTCAAGGACGCGCCTGAAGTCGTCGCTGCCTATCAGGTGCATCGTGTCTATGCTGACAACGAAGCCGAAGCTCTCGTCCCTGAAAGGCATCTGGCCGCCGTCGCCAAGCACGAACATTTCTGCAGGGGCCGGCCGCGTGTCAACGCCGTAAAGCTTTGCTGGAATGCTGCGCGATTCAAGGAATTTCTTCAGGAAGCCGGCGCCGTATCCGATGTCAAGAGTCTTGGCTTTGAAGAGTTTAGACAGGAAATCGTCGCCGAGAACCCGGAAGATGCCTTCGTACTTCTCCTTCTGCTTCTCCTCCCAGCTTCCGTAGATGTCCGGAAAGAACATGTCAGGCTCTCCTGACAAGGCCGGATGTCTCCTTCCTCAGTATTTCGCCGGTGACGGCGTCGATGTCGTATATGGTGACGCTGAGCTCATGGGTGACGGCCGACAGCGTCCATACCGTCCTTCCGCCCTTCGTGTGAAGCGACACAAGGAGATTGACCAGTCTCCCTTCAAAGTCTTCCTTGGCCTTGTTTATGGCGTAAGCATCATCCTTCATTATGAGTGCCCTGTCAAGCCTTTCCGATTCCTGAAGGGCCGGGCTCTCCACGGATATCTCCGTGCTTTTGCCGTCGCATGTGCATTCGATGACGCTCCTGCTCTTCGTGTTGTAGAATATGACAGTCCATTCGGCTGCAGGCAGGAAATCCTTAAGCGAGGCAAAACAGGAACATAGAAAAAAATCTTTCTTTCCGTGCATTTTCTCTTCTGCCGTCATTATGGCGTCAAGAACGCGCATCTTCAGACTTCCTTTAGCTTTTTCGAAAGGAAATCAATCACTTCGTCGTTTATCGGCACGGTGAAGGATTTCCTGTATCTCTTCTCGCCTGTCGGCGTCACAAAGCCTCTCGAAAGGGATATGAAAGTGTTTTCCCCTTCCTCCGTTATGGCTTTCTTCCTGGCAACTTCTATGAAGTTGTTGTTGCCGAACTTGACTTCTTCCGCCTTTATCGTCTCGAATTGCACCATCTGAAAACCTCCGGTATGCAGCTTGCCCGCTGCTGTTTTATGATAAACCTTATCCAGTTAAGAATTAAAACTCATTAAGCCGGCGCTGCTGGAGGATGACGCTTCTTCTCGTGTATTCCCTGAGCGGTATGCGGAGCTTCGTCTGGAGGTAGCCGGCGGCTTCATTGTAAGTGGAAAATTCAACAGGTGGTTTATTGAAAGCTTCTCTGGCTGTCTGGCGTACGACCCACACTCCGAGAGGCACCGAATAGCCCTTCCCTATCTCCCTGAAAACTATTACCCTCGCCTGCTTCCTCATTTTGCGCAGCGCTTCGCACACCGCGAACCGCGCCGCGTAGTACCCGCCCCCTTCCTTCTCCGCGTATGCCTTCCTGCCGCGGAAGGGCTCGTATTCCTCCACCATGAGGCCGTCTTCGGGCGACGATTCGAAGTTCTCGTATTCCCATTTGCCGGGCATCAGGAGGATATGGAACGAGTTGTAGAGGAAGAACGAGGAGAAGAGCATGTACTTGCCTGCCTCGGGGAACTGCCTTATCTCCTCCATCATGCCCCTGCACAGCGTGTCGTCGATGCCTGTTATGCTCCACCTGGTCGGCACCATTTTCTTTCGTATGCCAAGTACCCCGGAAGAGAGTATGTTGGAAAGCTGGTAGACGTCGATGCCCTCCCTGTAAAGCAGCCCTGCCGCATCTGCCGCCTTTATGTCATCCCTCACTATCTGCTCCACCCTCCCGCTTATCATGGGATTGCCGGCCAGCGTCAGCTTCAACAGCTCGGCCGACGGCCCCATGGGCTGCGTCACCGGCGAAAAAGTCATCTTGTGGACAGGCTTCTTCTTGAACAGCATCTCTATGTCCGTGGGCTTCTTTGCGATGACTATGTCCTGCATGTCCAGGACGGTCTTGCCGGAAGAGCGTACGCTTCTTTGTTCCTTGGACCTTATGACGGAAAAGCGCATGGCTATTATGTCGGCATAGCTCATGCCGAACCACTCCGAAGGCGACTCCGCCATGCCGCTCCCTAGCATGCCAAGAGGGCCGGCGAAAACGTTGGGGTATCCAAGCCTGCCCACGAATATGCCGGAAGAGGGGCCGAAGAAGTTTTCCTTCACGGCCGGCGGAGCCACAGCTATCTTCGG
>JACPAH010000029.1 GCA_016180925.1 Candidatus Aenigmatarchaeota archaeon | reverse complement strand
GCAGCCGAATTCAACTACCGTGACGTTCGCATCTTCCGGCCCTGTGGTTGGATTTCCCGAGCCCGGACCGGCAGGCAGCAGCTCCCTTGCAAGGGTTGGGTCAACGCACGACCCGTCATTCTGCGATATGCTTGTGCTGTCCAGGTTGAATATGCAGAACTCGCTTGAGTCCGGCCCGTTGCAGTTGCCGTACGCCCACCAGTTGTACACCCCGGCGCCTGTCATGGCTATGCTCGCAAAAAGCATTATTATGAATGCCCATGAAATCAGGGCAAATCGCCTGAACATAAATCTTGACAGTGCAGGGCTTATTTTTATCAGTTTTCCGGATACCTTTGCCTTCATCTTGTTGTCGAAGTCCGTGTCGCACGGCCTGAACGTCATCTGCCTCATTATGCAGCGCAGCGATTCGCGGAAGTATGTTCTGTACTTGGCCGAGAATATGCCAAGTATCCCGAATATCACAAGGCCTATTATGCAAAATACCATCGTTATTGCTCCGTTTTCTATCTGCAAAGGGTATGGGATAAAAGATAAAAGCAAATTATGCCAGGCATTCCGCGTACTGGTCGGGATGATGTCCCATGTGCTGCCTCCACGACTCGTCCGTGTATCCGGGCGGCGTTGCGCATTTGTCCGGCAGCTCGGCTGCCTTTGCCTTCCTGTAATCTTCCTGGCTGTACTGGGGGACAAATGTCGTGTAAGCCGCGAACGCGAACACCACGATTCCTACGGCTAGTATTGCATACAGCATCATTTTTTCTTCCATAATATCACCTCCGTCTTTTCTAATGCGAAAATTACGAGAACATAGCCGGCTATGGAAGCGCCAGCTATTATGGTTAATGCGTTCTGGTAGAACGGGGCGCTCGCTATCAGAAGCCCTGCATTGAATACCATCAGCCTGACTGAAACCGGCTTGTCCTTTATGAGCAGTACAACGGAAAGGAGCAGGAAGAAGAGACCCATGAGCCAGAAATACGCGTTGTAGTCCTGCAGGAACATGAGCGCCGTGTCGGAGATTATTATGCCGAACATCGCAAGAAGCGACGCTGCACCGATGCATATGGTGTGACATACGTTGTGGGCGCTTGCCACGGCGCCGCCTCCGGACGCGCTCCCAAGGAACCCGAAAATCCTGTTTTGTTTTTTCTTTTTCATGTTAATCACAGAGTTGTCAGCAGCAGTATGATGCCCAGAATTATCATCATGGCGCCGTTCGCCAGCTTCATGTACTTCTTGCCGCCTTTTTCCCATTTGTCGATTTTTTTCAGCGTGCGCCTGTTGAAGGCGAGAAGAAGTATTGCAACAAGAGGCATCACGAAGAATATGTTGTAGATTACTAGATACGCGAATCCCTGCCAGAATGTTGTGCTTATTGACAGCATGCTTATGATGCCGACATATATGCCGCCTGAGCACGGGAACTCGCAGAGCCCTACAAGGAAGCCAAGCACAATAGCAGACGGTACGGTTGCCCTAGTCATCCAGTTCTTTATCCTGCCTGTCTGGGAGCCCGGAATCCTCAGCGACAGCCATCTGCCGTAGAAGAAATAGTCTTTGATGCTTACAAGGCCGAGGATAATTACCACCACGGCCGCAACCTGCGCGATGAAATGCGGCGAGTCGGATATTATTATTGCCTGGAGTATTCCGAGCCCTATGAGCAGGTACGTGAGGAATATCATCGAGATGTAGACAAGGCCTATCTTCAGCATGTCCTTTCTCGTCCTTTTCAGGATGAAGAGCAGGGCAATAAAGAAGAGAAGCACGCCGAAGGCGCACGGGTTGAAGCTGTCGACTATTGCGGTTGAAACTACTATCGGAAGGATTGCCTGCTCAGGGATGCCTTTTTCCTGCTTTATGGAATTGATGGCGTCCTGTATCGGGGTTTCTATCGGAAATTCCTTCGTACCCCCCATGTACATAACTTTGTAGGATGTGAGCCTGTCCTTGTCAAGCATGTAATCCTGGTATACGACTGCCTTGGGGTAATTTCCGTCAGGATACCTGTCCATGAACTCGCCGAGCATGTCCAGAGGCACATGGCCCTCTAGGACGAGGTTTCCCATCGACACTACCATGTGGCCCTGCATGTTTATGGGTATGCCGCGCTCCTTGTTGAATCTGTTCAGCTCCTCCCTCGTCAACGGGTTGTTTATCAGCTGTTTCTCTTCGTAAGGTTCAAGGCCCCTCTCATCGAGAAACATCCTCAAGTTCGAGAGGTACATGTTGCAGTGGCCGCATGCCTCGTTCTTGTATACCATTACTTGAGGCTGGGCGAGCGACGCGAAGGAGATAAGAAGAATAAAAAGGGCGAAAAAAGAAAAAAACCTCATCTAACACCCTCCGATTTGCTGCGGGAGTTGCTGGAGATTTGAGGGCAGCTGCTGCGTTGTCTGCGGTTGCTGCGCCGGTCCTGCAGCGGCGTATGCGTAGCCGGAAAGCCTGCCCTGGATGTTTGACAGCTGAACGCTCTGCATCCCGCTTACCAGGATAAGGAGCACGAGCGCTGCTATCACCATTGTTTGTTTTTCCATTCTAGCATCCTCCTATCTGCTGCGGCAGGCCGCCTATAGCCTGCCCTGTAGTTGCCGATTGCACACTGCCCGACTGCTCCATATAGCGCTGGACCATCTGCTGCGGGAACGAGATGGACTTGACCTTCAGAACCTCGTCCATTATCTGTTCGTCTGTCATGTCCGTGTTCACGAGCAGGTATTTCATGAGGCCCCTCATGGCCGCGCTGTGAGCGCATCCGCACGACGGCTGCCCGTTGCTGAACACCATGGTCGTGGCGCCGCAGCAGAATTCGCACGCAACTGACATGCCCATATTGACGTAGCGCTGCTGCGTATCGACGGAAAGCTCCGAGAACTTTATTTTTCCGTCTTCGTACAGGTCTCCGTCAAGTGCCGCCATGATATTCAGGGCTTCTTCGGGCTTCTCGTAATCTACGCCCAATTCTTTCCCGTACCCTTCCGGCACCCCTCTGGGTATCACGCTGTCAATTGCCTGCTGCAGGGCAAGGCTGTTGTATTTTATTTCCGTCTGCCCTGCTTGGGTTTCTGCTGTTTTCTGGCCTTGTGCAACCATCTTTCCTGATATGCCCATCAGAGCGAACTGGTTGTAGGCCACAACCACGAACGCCGCTATCAGGAGGGTGTACACGATTTTTGATTTGTCTTGTTCTGCCATGCCAAGAAGTTGGATGAAACCCCATATAACGGATTGGGTGAAACTAGTTTCACCATACGAGTTATATGACGTTTCATTCATGATTTTATCATGAAAGACGAGACCGACAGGATTATGCTTCTGCTGCTGGCATTGCTTCTGGCAAGCATAGGAAGCATGTTTTTCATGTGGAGCCCTGTTCATCATCTGGGAATGGGATTCATATGGCTTATATTTATTATAGCAGTTGTGCTAATTATGACTGACGACAAAAAGAAAAGGAGGTGACTAAATGGCGAAAAAATATTCGGAATGGAGCCCCAAGGCAATGGGCAAATGCTGCGGAATATTCGGGTTTATTGTGGGCATCATAGGCATCGCATGGCATGCAGGGCTTGGCCAGCCTACTCTTGCAGGCCTGCTGTACCCGTGGTTCACGCTTTCAAACCCTTCCATAGCAGTAGGAACCCTGATAGCATTCACAATCATAGGGTACATATCAGGCTACCTGTGGGCGCTGGTCTACAACTGGGCGCTGAAGAAGTGAATACTATTCCTTGTTTCTGAGCATGACGACATTCGTCATGCCCCTGCGCTTTCTTTCCACGAAGCCCTTTGCCTCGAGCCTGTCAAGTATGCGGGTTACCTTCACCTTGTTCATGCCGCTTTTCTCGACGAGTTCGCTCTGGAATATGGCACCCTGCGAGGAAACCATCTCAAGAAGTTTTTTCTCGTCGGGCTCGAGGCTTCTGGTTTCAGGCTGTCTTTTCGGTTCCGGCTTTGCGCCTGTAAGAAACAGATAGATGCCGAAAATTCCAAGGCTCACATCTATGACGTAGCCTATTATTGATTCAGCCGGCATTGACGTGTTGAAGGGGCATATGTTTGCCGGCAGGTCGCAGTCCTGGTGAAGGTACTGGTTCAGCTGGACTATGTGAAGGGTGAATGCCGTTATCACGAAAAAAAGGAAGACTGATATGGCGACAAGGATGATGCCGTACTGTTTCCTCTGTGTCATGTTTTTCATAGCCTGAACCTCTTCATGAGCAGCGAATTGCCGACGACGCTCACGCTGCTGAAGGCCATCGCCGCCGCTGCTATTATCGGGTTGAGCAGGAATCCATTAAAAGGATAAAGTATGCCGGCTGCTATCGGGATGCCCGCGGCATTGTAGACGAAAGCCCAGAAGAGGTTTTGTTTTATTTTCCTTATGGTATACTTGCTGAGTTTTATGGCGCCTACGACATCCCTTATGTCGTTCTTTATCAGGACTATCCCGCCCGTTTCAATGGCAATGTCGGTGCCTGCGCCTATTGCTATGCCGACATCCGCCTGGGCAAGGGCCGGCGCGTCGTTTATGCCGTCGCCGACAAATGCGATTACATTCCCTTCTTTCTGCAGCTTTTTGACTTCATTTGCCTTCTCTCCGGGCAGAACTTCGGCAAGCACGCGCGTTATGCCCAGCTGTTTTGCTATCGCATTTGCCGTCCTTTCATTATCCCCTGTTATCATCACAACATCTTTTCCCATTTTCTTCAGCTCTTCGACAGCTTCCTTTGAGCTGTCTTTCAGCGTGTCGGCTATGGCTATAATGCCGATGGCTTTCTTGTTTACCGCTACTATCACTGCTGTCTTGCCCTCATTTTCGAGGCGCTGCATCTCCTTCTCGTATCCATGGCTTATCTTCCTGTCTTTCATGAGGCTTCTGCTGCCGACAGTTATGGTCTTTGAGCCTAGCTTTGCCGTTATCCCCTTCCCCTCTATCGTGTGAAAGCTTGATGCTTTCAGAATTTTTATTTTCCTTTTATGAGCCTCCCTTACTATTGCCTCGCCCAAAGGATGCTCGGAACCCTTTTCCGCTGCAGACGCGTATTTCAGTGCATCCCTTATGACATCCGTGACTTCCGGCTCGCCCTTTGTCAGCGTGCCTGTCTTGTCGAATACTATGATAGTAAGCTTGTGCGCCGTTTCGAGCGATTCGCCGCCTTTTATCAGTATGCCGTGTTCCGCTCCCTTGCCAGTGCCTATCATTATTGCCGTCGGCGTCGCCAGTCCCAGCGCGCACGGGCATGCGATTATCAGGACTGATATCAGTATCGTGAACGCGAAGATGAAGGGCATTCCGAGAAACATCCATGCAGCAAAGGACGCCAGGGCCAGCAGGATGACGGCAGGCACGAAATACGCTGAAACCTTGTCGGCAAGCCGCTGTATCGGCGCTTTCGAGCCCTGAGCCTCCTCGACTATCTTTATGATGCCTGCGAGCATCGTGTCCTTCCCGACCTTCATCGCACGCACTTTCAGGAGGCCACTCTTGTTTATTGTCGCACCTATGACTGTGTCGCCCTTTTTCTTTCCAGCCGGCATGCTTTCGCCTGTTATCATCGACTCGTCCACTGCCGAGTAGCCTTCAACGACAATGCCGTCGACAGGTATCTTGCCGCCCGGCTTCACCAGTATAATGTCGCCCGCAACAACTTCTTCTATCGGTATCTCCATTTCCCTGCCTTTCCTTATCACGATTGCCGTTTTGGCCTGCAGTTTCATCAGCTTCTTTATCGCCTCGGAAGTGCGGCCTTTGGCTATCGCTTCCAGGTATCTTCCAAGGAGTATAAGGGTGATTATTATCGCTGCGGTATCGTAATAGACTACTGTCATGCCCTGCGATGTAACAGCCGACGGGAAGAGCGTTGCAAAGAAGCTGTACAGGAAAGCGGCGGAAGTGCCCACGGCTATAAGCGTGTTCATGTCAGCCGTCTTGTTTTTGAGCGCTATCCGCGCGCCGCGGTAGAACTGCGAGCCGGCCCAGAACTGGACAGGCAGTGTCAGGACAAGAAGCACGTAGTGGTTTGAAAGGAATTCAGGAACGAACGAAAACCATTCTGGGAAGCTCCCGATAAATATAGGCACGCTAAGAATGACGCCGATTATGAGCTTGCGCCGCAGGATTTTCATCTCTTTTTGCCTGACTTCCTTTTCCCTGTCGGTGCTTTCCTCGTCAAGCGGCTCGTATCCCGCGTCCTTGATTATTTTCTTTATATTGGCTGGCGATATTTCCGCCGAATATACGGCTGTCACTTTCTGGTTGGCGGCGTCGGTATCGACGGATATCACGCCTTTTGCGTTTTTCAGCGCCTTCTCGACAACCGTCGCGCAGTGAGGCGAATCCATCCCTACCGCCTTCAGGGTGATTTTATTTTCTCCGGTAATGGCTTTGTATCCTGTGCTGTTTATGAGAGAAATGACGTCCTTCTCCATGCTTCGCCTTCAGCTTCTTCTCTATAGTATTGGCGCACGAGGCGCAGTGCATCCCGCTTATCCCTATTGATGTTTTTTCTTTTCCCATTCATACCACTATAAAAATAATAGAAGCCCCGGAGGGCTCAAAATCCTAGCAGTTTCCGCAGCAGCTGCCTTTCTTTTGCTCTTTTTTCTTTTTCATGCCAAAACCTCCATATATGCAACTGTATTTTCAATGACGTTACGATGCCAAAGCCTTGGAAGAACGAAACTCTTCCAGCGCTTTGGATATATCAAATTCTGATATATCTTAATAAGTAATATATTTAAAGTCATCGGCAGAATAATTCTCATGAAAAGAATCAATGCCGACAATATGGTGAAATTCTATGCCCTCATGCTTCTGTACGAAAGGAACCATCACGGATACGAGCTGATAAAAAGCATAGGGGAGAAGATGGAAAAAAATGTCAGCCCCGGCCAGATATACCCGTTCCTGAAAAAACTCAAAGCCGGAGGAATGATTGCAGGCGGCAAGGAGGGCCCGAGGGAAAGGACTGTCTACAGGCTCACGCCTGCCGGCAGAAAATTCGTGAAAGAAACCCTTATCAGGCTGTCGGAAATGATACGGATAGCCGTGAGAAAGGACATCTCCGTCTGTCATCACTGCGGGTGTGAGGTATACAGCGGAGGCTACAGGGAGAAAGGAAAGGTTTTTTGCTGCAAAAGCTGCGCTTCAGCATGCGGACGATGAGGATAAAAAGAGGAATAGAGAATTGATACTTCATGGCAGGAGACATAAAAGTAAAAAGGTCTGTGATGGAGAAAGTAATTGCAATATGCGGCATAGCGGTCGTTGCCGTGTCGTTTGCGTTCTTCAGTTCGCCTTACACGGCGTTTCTTGTATTCACGGCGCTTCTTCTGGTATGGGCGTCTTATTACGCCCATTTCAACAGGAGCCACATGTCCGAGATGTGCTGCATGATGAGCGGCATGGCGTTCGGCATGATAGGCGGGTTCTTCATCGGCGTCATAGCCGGCCTCGCAACCGCTGATTTCCTTGCCGGAATGGTAGCAGGGACGGTGGCGGGCGTGGCTTTCGGCATACCCATAGGAAAGCTCGGCGGCCCTCTGGCAAGGATGGAAGGAGTCATGGCAGGCCCGATGGGCGGAATAATGGGTGGCATGACCGGCGTCATGGTCCGCTTCTACAATGTCCAGCTTTTTATGCTGTTCTTTGCCGTCGTGGTGCTCTTTACGGTATGGGAGATGGTGCGCGTGATACAGGGTCAGGCGGGCAGGATGTCCCGGAATTTCATGTATATAGGAATTCTGCTGTCATTGCTCGCATTTTCAGCCAGCATCGCCAACAATTATGGCACCGGCTCGACAGGCCTGGCTTTCGCGAAGGAGGAAGCCGCTGCAGTGCCTTCAGGCGGCGTTCAGGAAGTCACGATAAGGATGCAGGCTTTTGATTACAGTCCTGGTGTCATAACGGTGAAGAAAGGCGTTCCCGTAAAGCTCAATCTGGAGGCTTCCGCGAATGCAGGCTGCACCCGCTCCATAGTGTTCCCTGATTTTAATATAAGGAAGCTTGTGCCGAAGGGCGGCAAAGCCGCTGTCGAGTTCACGCCGACAAAGGCCGGCACATACCAGTTCAGCTGCTCCATGGGCATGGCCGGCGGCACCCTCATCGTCCAATGATTCTTATGCTTCGTTCAATCAGGACTGTTCTTGGCGGGAAAAAATACAGGATGAAGTTCATTTACGCGTTTCTGGCTGTTTTCGTTGTCGCGTCGTTTCTCATGAATTTCATCAGCTTCTTCGGGCTCCTTAGAGGAAAAATCATCTTCACTGAAATAGTGGATTTCTACAGCCTTGCATTCCTAGTCGTTTTTTCCGTCTTGTCGGCTCTTGCCGTCACGATGCATCTTTACCGGGCTGAAAATTGCGGCAACAGGTCTGGAAAGGAAAAAGTCGGCATCTTGGGCGCTTTTCTGGGCGTCTTTACATCCGCATGCTCGATATGCTATCCTCTAATCCTGACATTGCTCGGCATACCGGCGGCTTTTGCTTTCCTGCCTTTCAGTGGCGCTGAATTCCAGGCCGCGAGCATTGCCCTGCTCCTGCTATCAATATTTTTCATTTCGAGAAGCATAGAATGCAATAAATGCTGAGCTCATTTCAGAAGAATATGATACTATGGCTTTCAAGTCATACTCTTTGAAATCAAAGTATTCACATACCGTGGGCTAAAGCCCGCAGACACATTAAGAATACTTATGATTTTTTCTTCTTTGTTTCCGGGCTTTTCATCTTCATCGAGGCCAGAACCAGAATAATTCCTATAACAAGAACAGCCGCCGAATACAGCATCATATTGGATGCAAACACGTCCATGACGGCCGCGACAAGCGACATGACGGATTCCGAGGACGCCAGCTGGGATTTCAATGCCGTCGTCACTATGCCTGTGAGGACGAATGACGTGGCAACCATGGTGGCGCCTGATATGGCGAGCGTGCTGCCTACCCACCTTAGCATCGACTTTGCGGATTTTCTCGTGAGGAATATCATGAGGAGCAGAAGAAGTGCGGAAAGCGCTGCAAGGCCATACAGGGCACTCCAGAAGATGCCGACGCCGCTCCTGAACTTGTCCATAGCGTCCTTGAGCTGCGGCTGCGCATCCAATAAGTCGATTTTATCCGGTATTTCGGCGCTGTTCAGCGTGGCGTCCGCGAACTGCGCCCTGTTGAAACCGGCCGGGAAGCATTCCGGCGCTGTCTGGCTTGTCGGCGTGACCCCTGCAGGGCACTGCGGTATTTCGTTTATCCTGGCGAGAAGCAGCGACCTTATCTGGTTCCTGTCAATTGCTATCGAGATGTCGGGCTCGTTCGATTCGCCTCTTATGTAGGCAAGTGCATTGGCCAGCGTCCTGTCGATATTTGACTTGAGGAAGTCTCTGGTAAAGAGGCCCGCCACGCCGCCGTTTTCTGACAGCATTTGCGGCAGCTTGTCGTAAATGCCTTCCTTTTCGAACGCCGATATGTAAGCTTCAGGATAAAGCATTGAAGTTCCAGCGAAGCCTGCTATAACAAGCGGTATTGTAATGATAAGGATGAAGGAAATTACGCCCAGTGCCACTTTTCCCATTCAAAGACTATGCAAATCATAGCTTATAAGTAAGTGTTTTTCTGAGAGAAGGATGCGCTTTGCCTCCTCGCAGTCCCTGATTATCTGCTCTTTCAACTCCTTGACGCCCGGGAATTTCCTCTCATCCCTTATTTTCCGGATGAAATCCATGCTGATTTCCTTCCCGTAAAGCTCGCCGGAGAATCCGAATATATGGACCTCTGCTACGGGCTTTTTCCGCCCGAACGTCAGGGCCGTGCCTACATTGGCCACGCCTTCCATGGTACGGCCTTCTATATGGACAAGAACGGCATAAACACCGGCAGGGGGCAGGTCATCGGCTTTTATGTTGGCTGTCGGGAACTCTATCAGTCTCCCACGCTTGTCCCCTTCCACGACGATTCCAGTCACTTTTTCACTCGTCATCTATAAAGGGTGAGGCAAAAGAATAAAAACAGTCGCTTTCAATAATTCAATATGTTAGGAATATTATGGTCACTATATAGTGACAAATATATATGATGGCGCATACAAAAGTATTTAAATAATAACTGATAAGTAGTAACAAGTGATAACGATGTCTGACAGCAGAAAAAAGGCGGGAGCACGCGGAAAGGCTGGAAAGCGTGAAAAGTCAAGAATAGGCGTAAGATTCGAAAGGAATGTGGATGGTTTTGTTCTCAGGGCAACGAGTGGTGACGTTACAGGAGAATTGCTCTTCGATTTGGACGGAGCGTATAAGGCTGCGTCAGTAAATAGCGTTCCTTTTACATACCACGTTGACGGCGGGCTGTCACATTTTCTGGATAAAATACTTAATGGAAAAGCCAGGGATAGGCTTAATAGCGACCCGGCCAGTGCCAGAGAATACGTCAGAAGGCTTGTTTCAGGCTGCGCATCGACATATCCCATCGATTCAGGAATCGTGGAGAGACTTGATGGGAATGTGTCCATGAGATATCTTCAGAGAGCTGAAAGGGTAAGTCCTGAACCTCCTGCAGGAACCGATGAAGGAAAGGTTTATGAATTGAACATGGGACATCCTGAACCTCCTGCAGAACCCTCGTCAACGACATCAGCCAATGGAAACGGAATAAAAACATACGAGACGGAAGATGAAAGAAGGCAGGCATCATACGGACTTGGAGCAGCGGTTTATGGAAAGGTTGATATTGGCAGCAGAGACGGTCATGAATACATGAGTCAGCTCTTGAAAAGAGCTGGCCTGGAAGGATGTAAAGACCATTTTATGCGCGGTTATAATGAAGCCAGAAGGGATGCTTCTAATAGCACTGCAAAAACCAAATCTGACGGAATTACCAGAACCGTCGGTTTAACTGTTGACGAAATAGATGAACTGTTCGGCTAAATAAAAATAATCATCGCTTCTTTTTTTCCTGCCTTCCTATTATCAGGTAAAGGAAGAACCCGATTACAGGCACCAGCACGAGGACAAGAAGCCATAATATTTTCCACTCGTTCTGCTTTTTTGAGGAAAGGATGTCGGCAAGGACCCATATATAGACTATGAGAGCTACCAGAAGGATGCCTAGCATGTAGCCTCCCATATAACCTGCCATTCCGCTCCATCCATAACTGCCCATCATGTTCCAGAACATAATCAACGATTGCCGGAACTTATTTATAAAGGCCGCGAGCAAGTATTCTTGTGATGATATGACAAAAATATGGAAAAGAAACGGGAAGATGCAGGCCTTCAGCAAGGCGAAGGTGCTGAAATCATGCAAGAAGTCGGGCGCTTCCATGCAGCAGGCCAGATACGTCGCCGATAAGGTGGCTGTAAAGGTTAAGTCAAAGCGCGTCATGAAGGCTCAGGAGCTGTCAAAGATGGTTATGTCGACCCTGAGAAGCACGAACAAGCGCGCTGCGGCAGGCTTTCTGAAATACAAGAAGGCCAAGTACGCCTGATTTTTTCTTTTTTATCTGTCTATAATTCTTTTTGTTATTAATGGAACTAATACCAGTATTGCCCAGCCAACTATGACAACAATGTTTATCTGGAATATCTCCAGGGTGACATACGGAATTGTGTACACCCATACCCACACGAAAGTATTCGGGATTTCGTGGACAAAGGCGTTTACCAGCGTTGTGAGGATTATGGCCGCCAGCAAGCCTGTCTTCTTGTTTATCATCACGAAGGATTCGCGGACGAAGAAAAAGACGAACGGGTAGCCGATGAGAAAGACGTGAACAAATTCATCCATCAGGCTGAAAAAAGGATAGTTCCACAAACCGAGGACGAACCTTCCGGCTATTTCAATCAGTATGGTAAATAAAAGGTAAATTCCGTACGTCTTCAGGATATATTTTCTGTCGTGTTTGAGTATTGAGTCGTTCTTCAGCCTGCAGTTGGCGTACGCTAAGAACAGCGTCCCTCCTACAACGAAATAACTGTACCATAAAATATTCGAGTAAAACACTGCGGAAATTATGCCGTAAAGGGCGAGCAGAAGGCCGATTATTCCGATGATATGTAAATGTCTTTTCATCATTCCACCATCATCATGTGTGGGTCCTCGAGATGCTCTATCAGGTCGTTCATGAACCTGGCCGCTTCGGCGCCGTCAAGTATGCGGTGGTCGAACGACAGCGAGAGCGGCATGAATCTGCGCACAACGATTTTGCCTTTGTGCACCGCCGGCTTCTCGCGTATCCTGCCCACGGCAAGTATCGCGACCTCCGGATAGTTTATTATCGGCGTCGCGAATATGCCGCCTATGCTCCCTATGCTGGTTATGGTGAAAGTCCCGCCCTGCATGTCCATTATATCAAGCTTCCGCTCCTTCGCCTTCTGTGCAAGCTCTTCAATTTCCTTCGCAATCTGAGGTATGCTCTTGTTGTCGGCTCCCTTGACTACAGGAACGACAAGCCCCTCGCCGACGTCAACAGCAATGCCGATGTTATAGTATTTCTTCAGTATTATTTCCTCATGCTCCATGTCTAGAGTGGCGTTGATGTAAGGATGCTTCCGCAGCGCGGCTATTACAGCCTTTACGATGAAGGGCAGGAATGTCAGGTGAACGCCCTTCAGCTTATCTTTTTCCTTCTCCCTTATGTTGTAGAGATGTGTCACGTCAGCCTCGTCCATATGGGTGACATGCGCCGCATTCCGAACGGATTCTGTCATCTTCTTCGCCGTGGCCTTCCTTATGCCTTTCAGCGGCACGTGCTCCAGGTAGCCGAACATGTCGTATTTCTTCACGACTTTTGCTTCGGCCGACGCTTCATGCTTGTCTATCGGCTTTGCCTCTTCAGAGCCCGCGTGCCTCCGGATGTCCTCCTCCGTCACACGGCCGCCGGCCCCTGTCCCTTCTATATCCTTCAGATTGACGCCCAAGTTCTTGGCCATCCTTCTTGTGGCAGGCGTCGCAAGAGCATGAGGCGCCTGCTTTTCGGTGGATTTTGTCTTGACAGGCTGCGGCTCGACTTCCTCCGCTTCCGGCAGCTGTCCCACGACAGATGACGTGTATTTTTCGGCAGGTTTTTTCCTCTCACTAGATTCTCCTATAGTCACGAGAGTTTCCCCGACTTTGACGGTGTCGCCGGCCTTGTGGTGTATCTTTATGACAGTTCCTGAGTAGGGCGACGGTATCTCGACTACGGCCTTGTCAGTCTCTATTTCCGCAATCGGCTGGTGTTCCTTCACCTTGTCCCCTTCCTTCACGAGCCACCTGACTATCTCGCCTTCCGTTATACCCTCACCGACATCCGGGAACTTGAATTCTGGCATTAGAACGCCGCCGTCCTGTTTATAGCGTCTATTATCTTTTCTGTCGAAGGGATAAAGTAATTTTCAAGCTTCGCGAGAGGCACAGGAACGTCCGGCCCGGTCACGCGCATCACAGGCGCCTCCAGATTGAGGAATGCCTTCTCCATTATCAGCGCCGCGATCTCGGCGCCGAGCCCGCACGAGCGCCACGCTTCATGCACTATTACAGCCCGCCCGGTCTTTTCAACAGATTTCGCTATTGTTTTTGCATCCAGGGGCGACAATGAGCGCACATCAATGAGCTCGCAGCTGTGCTTCGCCTGTTTCACAGCGTCGTTGCACTGCTTCATCATGGCGCCCCATGATATCACCGTGACGTCGCTGCCTTCCTGCACTACGTTGGCTTTGCCTATCGGTATGGTGTATTCATCTTCCGGGACTTCCATCTTTATCGCCCGGTATACCCGCTTGGGCTCGAAATACATGACAGGATCAGGATCGCGTATTGCCGAGATCAGAAGTCCCTTTGCATCATAGGGATTTGATGGTGTCACGACTTTTATGCCCGGCATATGCACCAGAAGAGCTTCCGGGCTTTCCGAATGGTGCTCCAGTGCACGTATGCCGCCTGTATAGGGGACGCGGAGCGTCAGCGGCACGTGGAACCTGCCGCGCGTCCTTGTGCGGATGCGGGCGGCATGGGTCACAAGCTGGTCGAATGCAGGGTAAAGGAATCCCTCGAATTGTATTTCGGCAACGGGCTTCATGCCGTTCACCGCCATCCCTATTGACGTGCCGACGATTCCCGATTCCGCGAGCGGCGTATCCAGCACGCGCCCCGGGAATTTGTCGTACAAGCCTTCCGTGACGCGGAACACGCCGCCGTTAACTCCGACGTCTTCGCCAAGGACTATTACGGTCTTGTCCTTCTCCATCTCCTGCCTCAGCGCGAGGTTTATCGCCTGCACCATGTTCATTATCATAGGGTCACCAGCCACCTGCGGATTTCCTCTACAAGTTCCTTTTCTTTCTTCGTGAAGCTGTGGTCTGCGTTTTTGATTATAACGGAGCCAAAATTCTGAGATGCTGTGCGTTCTTTCAGAATTTTCAGATGTTCCTTGGAAGTTTTTGTAAGAAATTTGTCCTTTGAGCCGAATATTGCAAGGACAGGGCACCTTATCTTGGAAAACAGTTTCATTTCAGAATCGTAGTTCAATATTGAAGCCTCAATATTTTCAGGCTCCGCGACACTCAGGAGCCTTGCCGCGCCGAAAAAGGAGCCATTGAGCATTTTTGACGGCATAAGGTCGTTCTTGTCTAATTTTTTAGCTTCTTTCAGGATTGCTTCAAACTTTTCTCCAAACTCTTTTCTCGCAACATTGTAGTCGTCAGCAGGAGCTAGTAAGACAATACCTTTTAGTCTTTTATCTTGTACCTTGCTTTGATAATATGTTATTTTTTGGCATCCGGTGCTGTGGCCTGACAGGATGATTTTTGAAAAGCCGTTTTCGCCTGCAAAATCAACCGCTCCTTTAACGTCATTTAAAGAGGTTTCGAATTTTTCGAAGGCTGTGCCTGCTCTTGACCATTTGTATTTAGTATCAGGTATTTCGGCTACCGTATCATGGCCTCTGTTATTTACGACAAGAAGGGTGTATCCGGATTTTATTATTGCTTCAGTCAGATAAGGCAGGCGGAAATCGTCGTAAAAGTTGCTTCCCATTCCGTGGAAATGAATAAAGATTTTGTCATGGCCTTCGCTAACAAGAAACCCATGCAAAAGAGCGCCGTCGTCTGTCCTGAATCTCACGAGTTCGCCCTTTATCCTGTAATCCCATTTCATGATTTCATCTGCTCCTGCAATGCCTGCGTCGGCTTTTCGTAAACGTACTTGAACATGTCTTCCGGCTTCGCCTCGGGCATCTCCTCGAACGCTTTTATCGCTGCCTGCACGCGCTCCGTTGCGTTCTTTATGAGCTTCTTTTCCATATCGGCGTTCCATATCTTCTTTTTTTCCATGTACTTGCGGAGCCTGTCTATCGGGTCTTTCTTCTTCCATTCCTCAAGCTCTTTATCGCTCCTGTAGCGCTTCGCGTCATCAGCGGTAGTGTGGTCGGTCATCCTGTACGTCAGGCATTCTATGAGAGTCGGGCCGCCTCCGCCGCGCGCCTTTTCAAGCGCTTCTTTCGTCGCCCTATAGACTGCAAATATGTCGTTGCCGTCGACTTGCACGCCCTCGAAGCCGAAGGCTATCGCCTTCTGCGCTATCGTCTGCGATGCTGTCTGTCTCTTCGCTGGCATTGAGATGGCCCACTGGTTGTTCTGGCATACGAACACGACAGGCGCCTTGAACACGCCTGCGAAGTTCATCGCCTCCATGGTGTCGCCTTCTGAGGTGGCGCCGTCGCCAAAATATGTGACTGTCGCGTATTTCTCGTTCTTCATATTTGCTGCCATCGCGAAGCCCACGGCATGAAGAGACTGGGTGCCGACCGGAATCGAAACGGAGAAGCAGTTCAGCCCAGGCGGTATGTGGTTGCCGCGTTCGTCGCCTGCCCAGTGAGCGTACATGAGATGCATCGGCATCCCTCTTGCAAGATACGCAGCGCCCTCGCGGAACGCCGGGAACATCCAGTCCTCCTTCTGCATTGCGTATGCCGAGCCCACCTGGCTGGCTTCCTGCCCGAGTATGGACGCATAAGTGCCTATCCTGCCTTCGCGCTGGAGCTTCAGCGCATTATTGTCGAATATGCGTGCCGTGACCATGAATTCGTACATCTTCCTCATGTCTTCGCCCTTCACCGGCGGCGTGCTGCAGTTGCCTGCCTCATCCATGAGCTGCAGTTTGCGCACGGAGAACGAGAGCCTTTCATCATATGCCATAAGAATAGTATTCGGCCGGCGGTAAAAAAAGGTTATTTACTTACCTGCCGCCCATTTCTTAAGGTTCTCGTAGCTTGTCGAGCCGCATATCCACTTTCCCGTCTTCCTGTTGAAGAAGAAAGGCACGCCGCCGCAGAACCCCTTGTCCGTCTCCTGCAGGAACTTTGCGTTCTTCGCGTTGTGCCACACTTCCAGCCGCTCTATCTTTACCTTCATTTCCTTCTCAAGCCTCTCGATAAGGGGCTGCATCTCTATGCAATGAGAGCATTCGGTGCCGTAGAATTCGATGAGGTCTCCCATAAATGTTAGTTGTCGGAGACCGTATAAATAATTATAACTTCACTATCTCGTTCCTGTCGAAAGGATTCTCATATTTCATTCCCAGAAGCTCGTAGACTTCAGGCGGTATGCCTATGTCGCAGAGGTAAAGAGCGCCCGTATATTCTTTAGCCTTCTTCTCCATGAGGCCCCTTTTCGGAGCTGCGATGCTCATCGTCCATTTCGCTTTTATGCAGGCGCCATTCGGCTCGCCTGTGTCCGGGTTCATTCCGGATGGCATATCTATGGAAAGCACTTTCTTCCCGCTTTCATTCGCCATAATTATCAGAGATTCATAGAAGCCCGTCGGCGGGCGGTTTATGCCGTACCCGACAAGGGCATCGATTATCACGTCGCATTTCTTGAATGTGTCGGCAAAGGCGAACTGGTTCGTGGGATACAGGACATCGACGTACATTGACTTCAGCGTTCCTATATGCCATTTCGTCCACTTCTTCAGGTTGTCGGGATGGTCGGCGGCTATAACCGTTACTTTGGCTCCCCAGTTGTGCAGGAACCTGGCTGCAACAAGGCCCGACGCAGCCTTGTTTCCCTTGCCGCACAATACTAGTATGTTCTTCTTTTTTACGCCGCCTATGGATTCCCTCGCGAAGAATGCCGCGTTCCTTCCGGCATTCTCCAGCATCTGCGGCAGCTCTATGCCGAAATGTTTCTCCGCCTTCTCGTCGACGGCCCGCATCTCGTCCGTCGTAAGTGACATCATAACTATTGTAAAAGACCAAAGTATAAAAGCAGGCCGGCAAATTTATAATCAATGGCTCATGAGAAACATTCAGGCGGCACAGGTTCCAGGCTCCGGGACGTGATACTCGGCGGCCAGGACGGCCTTGTGAACGTCCTAGGCGTTGTTCTGGCAGTGGCTTCCGCTACCAGCGATGCGCGAATAGTCATAATCGCCGGGCTGGCTGCTACATTTGCCGAGTCCATATCCATGGCTGCTGTTGCTTACACGTCCTTCAAGGCCGAGAGGGACTTCTACAGGTCCGAATTGGAGAGGGAGAAGTACGAGATAAGGCACATGCCAGGGCAGGAGAGGAAGGAAGTCCGGGACATTTACTACAGGAAAGGCTTCCGCGGCCGCCTGCTTTCCCAGATAGTCAGGAAGATAACATCGAAAAAGAGGCTTTGGCTCGACGTCATGATGAAGGAGGAGCTGAATCTTTATGAGGACGGGACGACGACTCCGGGAAGGGACGCGCTGATAGTCGGCATGTCGGCCGTCGTCGGCTCCCTGATACCTCTTGTATCTTTCATTGTAATGCCGGTCGGCGATGCGATATTTGCTTCTGTCGGGATATCTGCCGTCGCCCTGTTCATTACAGGCGCGATAAAGGCCATGATAACTATAGGAAACTGGATAGTGAGCGGCATCGAGATGGCCGCAATCGGCATGGCAGCAGCCCTTGTCGGGTACGGGCTCGGAGCCGTCATAGGCGCGGCCGTGTAAAGGATTTGAAATCTGCAGATTTCATAGTTTTAAACTGTAAAAGCGGCGATTTTAGAGATTTCAATGATTGCACTAATTTTTCAGCATTGTTCCAAAACCGGTATTAGAATAAAAAATCATGTTATTGTTACGGAAAGAGCCAGAGGCCTTCCCGTTTCATGTTGTTTTCTCGCCAAAACTTTTCTGCCAAGAGAGAACTCCTCCAATCCACTCCTTTGTCGGCCCGAGTGCAAAGCAGGTGCCTCAGTGCATCTGCGGCGCCTCGGCCTGATATTTATGGTGTTTTTAATGAAAAGAAAGAAAATTTTCCATGTATAGTGCTTCAAGAAAACATTCAGGATATTAGTTTTCTTGGGCACTATATGTGAAGCAAATAAGCGTGTCAGGATTCTTTATTTGCTTCACTATATGCGCCTGAAACACGATTTAAATCAACCGCCGCGAATATTTCTTCATGGATGCGTTTGTATTCTTCGAGATAGGAATAATATTGCTCCTTGCCAAGCTTTTCGGCGAGGTCACCAGGAGGCTGAAGCTTTCTTCCATAGTTGGCGAGGTCATTGCCGGCATAGCCGTGGGAAGCATCTTTCACTTCAGGCCGGACCACTTCCTGGAGATAATTTCGGGCATAGGCATACTTATCCTTGTTTTCCTCATAGGCCTGGAGACAAGGTTTGAGGAGATAAAGAAAGACGTCTACAGGGGCAGCATACTGGCCATCATCGGCAGCCTGTTCACCTTCGTCGGCGGGCTCATTTTGGGCGAGCTGATTTTCGGCAGCATCAATACGGGGATTGTGATAGGCATCGCCATGATATCGACGAGCACTGCAATCCCCATAAAGGCGCTTATGGACAGGGGCGAGCTTAGGACGCCGGTGGGGAAAATCCTCGTAGTGATATCCGTCGCTGACGACATAATAGCCATATTGGCACTTTCGATAATGTCGAATTTCTTCTCGACAGGCACGATAGGGTTCTGGAGCGTGTCCGGCCTGTTCCTCATAATGCTGGGCTTCATTTATTTCACGCTGACCGTCGGCATGAAGACTGTTGAGAAGATAATATCTTTCGTAGGCTATCACATAAAGGACGAGCAGGCTCTCGTGGCTGTGCCGATAGCGGTCGCCCTGGCTACGGCCGCGCTCAGCCAGAGGCTAGACCTTGCGGCCGTGACCGGTGCATTCATCGCAGGGATGATAATGGGCAGGAGCGTTTTCACCCGTTCGATAATAATACCTAAAATTGAAACTGTAGGTTTTGGGTTCTTCATACCAATATTCTTTGCCTACAGCGGGATGCTTGTTGACATAACTTCCATCAGCCAGACATGGTGGATAATAATGTCCCTTGTGGTTATAGGCTCAGCCACGAAGATAATCGGCTCGGGATTCTTCGCCAAGTTCTTCGGATACGGCCGCCGTGAGCAGGTTATAATAGCCATAAGCATGGTGCCAAGAGGGGAATACGGCATAGTCATTTCCCAGCTGGCGCTTGCGATAGGGGTCATATCGGGCAGCATCTATACAATACTCCTGTCTTTCGTTGTCGCGACAATAGTGATAACGCCTTTCCTTTTCAGGCTGGAAGAGAAGATATTCTCCAGGAAGCCTGCCTACAAGACATGACTTCCAATAGGTTTTTTATATAGTGACGGGAAATATAACACATGCCCGTGGATGCATTCAGCCTGCTGACGCTTTTCGGGGTAACAGTCATAGTCGGTTACGTGGGCTCCATAATATTCTCCAAGACGAAGATACCTGACCTTATATGGCTTATTGTATTTGGATTTGCTGCCGCATCCTTCGGTTTTGCAGACAGGGCACTGCTGCTTTCAATAGCGCCTTTCCTCGCCGCGCTTGCCATACTGATTATACTGTTCGATTCCGGGCTGAACCTGGATTTCTACCAGATGCTGCGCGGATTTCCCAGGAGCATGGTGCTCGCATTTCTCGGGATGGCGCTTTCAACCACAGGAGTCGCTGTATTTGCCTCGTATTTCCTTAAATTTACTTTGCCGGAAAGCTTATTGCTCGGCGCCATACTTGGAGGCACAAGCTCGGCTACCGTGATAACGATAGTGGGCAAGCTCAGGATAAAGGAAAACATAAGGACAATCCTTACACTCGAATCCATAATCACCGACCCGCTGGTAATAGTAGTTTCAATAGTCCTCGTCAACGCCATAGTCGGAAACGGTTTCGGGACGCCCGTCAAGGATGTGCTGAGCGCATTCTCCATAGGCGGGATGATTGGAATATTGGCGGGTTTTGTCTGGGTATTTGTCCTGGACAAGCTCAAGGGCAAGCCGTTCGACTACATGCTCACCATAGCGGTGCTCTTCCTGATATATGTCTTTGTCGAGAGTTCCGGGGGCTCCGGCGCTATAGCAGCCCTGTTTTTCGGGCTTATCATCGGGAACTCGAAGATATTTTCCAGCATGCTGCGCTTCAAGAAAAAGTTCTCGGTAGACAGCGTGTTTCTCACTTTCCAGAACGAGATATCCTTCTTCATCCGCAGCTTTTTCTTCGTATTCCTGGGAATAATCATAACGGTAAACTATGCGTATATAATTTACGGCATTGCGATAGCGGCCATACTTTTTGTCACGCGCCTTGTTGCGGTCGAGTTGTCGTGCATAAGGATGAAAACGTCTTCCTACGAGAAGAACATGATGCGCATAATGGCGCCCCGCGACCTCACGGCCGCCGTGGTTGCGCAGCTTCCCCTCATCTATGGAATGAAGAATGCAGCGGCTTTCTCGAACATAACATTCGTTGTAATAGTGGTTACCGTGATATTCACGTCGCTGCTTACGATTGTGCTCAAGGACGGTTCGGCGAGGGAAAAGCCGAGGAAAGAAGAAGCTTAAGAACATTTCTGTCCAAATCTTGATTTCATGATAGAATTCTGCAAGTGCGGCAGCCTGATGACGCCGGTGAAGGACGGGTTCAGGTGCAGGAAATGCGGGGCCGAGACAAGGAAAAAAGCCGACAAGACGATAGTCGGCGAGAAGCGTGTCAGGGGTGATATAATCACCATAGACGACAACGCGCCGGACCACCTTCCCGTCACGGACAAGGAGTGCGAGAAATGCGGCAACAAGACCGCATACTACTGGCTTATCCAGACGAGGAGCAGCGACGAGCCCCCGACCCAGTTCTTCAAGTGCACCAGCGAGAAATGCAAGTACGTCTGGCGCGAATACAAGTGAAAAACGCTGAGATACATGAGAAATTCATGTTCGGAAGGTTTCAAACTAGCATATAAATAAACATCCTTATAACAATCATGTGTGAAAGAATGAAGTTCAGCGAAATGAAGATAGACGAACGGGTTCTCAAGGCCATACGTGACATGGATATTACCGAACCCACGGAAATACAGGAAAAGTCCATGCCTCCTGCCCTTGAAGGGAGGGATGTCATAGGACAGTCCATGACGGGCTCTGGCAAGACGCTGGCGTTCGCCGTTCCCATAGTACAGGGCGTCCAGCATGGGAAAGGCATACAGGCACTGGTTCTGGCGCCGACAAGGGAGCTTGCGGACCAGATAACGAAGCATATGCTGAAGTTCTCCAAGTACATGCGCATAAGCATCTGCGAGATTTACGGCGGAGTCTCGATGGAGCCCCAGATAGCCAACCTCAGGCATGCAGACATCGTCATCGGCACGCCCGGACGCATACTTGACCACATGAGGCGCGGCAACATAAGGTACAACGGCCTGAAGATACTGGTCTTCGACGAGGCCGACAGGATGCTTGATATGGGCTTCATAGACGACATAAAGCTCATAGTGAGCCAGATGCCGAAGAACCGGCAGACCCTCATGTTTTCCGCCACCATACCCGACGAGCTCATGTACATAATAAGGCACTACATGACGCAGCCTATCAGGGTGAAGGCCCAGCCCCAGGTGCCGAAGCACAAGCTGAAGCAGGTTTATTATGACGTCAGGAACGAGTACAAGATGTCGCTTCTCGTCCATCTCATCAAGAAGGAGAAGCCGACGCTCGCGATAGTCTTCTGCGCCACTCGCGGCATAACGGACATCGTAGCTTCAGCCCTCGAGCAGAACGGTATCGAGGCAAAAGCGATTCACGGCGGCCACACGCAGAGCCGCCGCCTCAGCATACTGGAGGGCTTCCATGCAGGGAAGGTGCATGTCCTTGTCGCCACCGACGTCGCTGCCCGAGGCCTTGACATAAAGAACGTCACCCACATATTCAACTACGACTGCCCGAACGGCCCCGACGACTACACGCACCGGATAGGGCGCACGGCTCGCATAGGCGCCGAGGGAAAAGCTATCATGCTTCTTTCCAACAGGGACCACGAAGTTTTCCGCAAGATAATAGGGAAGCAGGAGATAGAGAAAGGGCCGCAGGAGAAGTTCCCGGTGATAAAGTTCAGGATGCCTGAAAGAAGCAGCAGGTTCGGCAACCGCATGGGTTTCAGGAGAAGAAGGTTCTGAGCGGTGTAATTTGAATGTAATTCTTCCGGAATTGAAAATTTTTATGCCTATAAATAAAAAGATGCGGCGACATAATTTACTATGCCCCTGAATTCTGCCGAAAGATTTCTGTTTGA
>JACPAH010000012.1 GCA_016180925.1 Candidatus Aenigmatarchaeota archaeon | reverse complement strand
GCAAGAAAGCTTGAAAAGTCTAGACATCGCTAGGGACGGCAATCCGTATCACCTTCATTTTATTCTTTTTTAGAAGCAAGTTTATTTCCTTCTCCCTGTCCCATTTAGCCACGGTTATAACATCGATGTCAACCAGAATCTTCCGTTTCTTTTTCATATCATGACCTCTCCGTGCGTCCCGTTCCAGCCGTACAGGATGCTTATGTTTGTGCCCAGCTCGGCGAAAGCCGCGGCTGAGAATGCCAGTATGAAAGCCACAGCGATGCAAAATGTCTTATTCATGCCAGCACCCCCGTGATTTTAAATATTCATCCGGGTTATTATATTCATGAAGCCCAAAACCCTTGCGGATACAAAAGAATGGAAAAGCCTCAGGCGGGATATTGGGAAGGCCAAAAAAGACCCCGAATTCAGAAAGGCTTTGGAGCGTTTCATTAAAATATCGTCTAATCATGTTTAGGTGCCTCCATTTCAGTATTTTACAATGCCGGTGTTTGCATGTGTCATCTTTAAGTGTTTTCTGGCCAATATAATTGTTGTGAGCCCTGTGAAAAAGCCCAAGAATTCCCAAGAATTTGCGCATGCCATCAAGAGAGGTGCCTACCAAAAACTCGTTGCCGACTTGCGTGCCATGCGCAGGTCTAAATCTCGTTAGGCAATAATATTCTGATTTCATTCAAGCCATTCCTTTTTAGTATTTCGTTTATTTCACTCCGCCTGTTTCTAAGATGTTTGCGGTTTAGAGTGACCAAAGAAAGTGAAAATAAGCTTGTTATCACAGCCAGAATTGCATCCTCAGGCTTGACGCCTTTTTTCGAAAGCTTTTCTACAATCCCTTCCAATTTTATACTTCTTTCACTGCTTTTAGCCTCAATTTCAGCCGCGGGTATGACATAAAAATATGATTTGTAAAATAATAATATCTTCTCTTTAATCGCTACGTTATCCCATGCCTTGACTAAATCAAGAAGTGCATGTGTAGTATACACCTCAAATTCCCCGGACGTTATCCTTTTCGCGAAAGCTTTTGCAATCTTATAATCTCTATCATTGACATAATGCTCTGCAACTGCTACAACATCAATGTCCACCAGTATCTTCTTTTTCAACTATACCGCCTCAATTCACTTCTCATTTATTCACCTTGCCGCCGTTCCAGCCGCGAGGATGCTTTCCGCCGTGGCATGCCCGGCAGTGAATCTCACGCCGCTAAAGCGGCGTGCGTCACATTTCGTCTCGCTTTATATTCATCTATGACTTAAAAGTTATAGCGTTGCGAGACGAAAGTAAGCAGGAGCGCCAGTGCCGGAATAATTTTCTTCGTCATGTCATTTCACCGCTGTTGTCATCCGTGTGCATCATGTCATCCGACTCTTTTCGTTCGTTCCCGATCATGCCGCATGGTAAGCCCGCTTATCAGTGCCAATATCAAAAAAACTGCAATATATTTTTTGTCCACCATATTTTTCACTTCATCTTCGTCTCCAGAGCCGATATCCTCCGCTTCAGCCCGTCGTTCTCCTCCTTCAGCTCCTGAACAGCCTTCACCAGCGCCCACTGGGAAAGCTCGGACACCTGATAATAGCCATCATCGCCCTGCCGAACAAGCTCCGGATTCGTCTTCAGCAAGTCCTGCGCTATCGGCCCGGTAGCGTTCTCGCCCGTTTTTATGACAGTATAATCCCGAAGCGGTATTCCGGCGATATAACCCAAAACCGGAGAGGCGTTCCTGATGTTGCTCTTGAGCCGTATGTCAGAGGAGCAGCTCCATGTCAGCCCTGTAGTAGTCGGCTGAGCTTCGCACAATCCGCTGCTATCCTCCAGAAGAAGAACGTCGTCGGCGCCCACAGTATTCTCCACCTCTAACTTGCTTCCGGGGCTGTTCGTCCCGATGCCGACGCTGCCATTCACGTAGAGCCCGGCGTTAAGTGATGTGTCCGGAAAGTTGATATTGAGCGATGCCTTTCCGTTATTTATGGAATGAATAGCCAATCCATAAGAGCTGCCTCTAAGGTATACAGCGTCGGCACCGGGGACATTAGTACTGGCGATAAATGGTGCGAAGAGCAAATCGCTATAAACATTATTCGAGGCTCCGAGCACCAATGTAGGGCCGCTGCCCCCGGTGGCTATATTTTGACCAAATTGAAGGTATGAAGTGGACTGTGCCACCTCTAATGTGTAATTGGGCGTCGTCGTCCCGATGCCGACTTTGCTGTTGTTGAGCGTCATTATCAGGCTGTTGGCGTTCGCGCCAAGGTGCAGGGCGTTTTCCGCGCGAAGGGCCAGTGAACCCGGCGCAGCTCCACTAAAGAGATGCCCGTCACTTCCAAAACCCAAGTATCCCTTGATTCCTGTATTATTACTGAAAGTCATCCATCCATGCGGTGCTGAAGTATTTATCCGAATCGTATTACCGCCGCCTGTTCTGTCTACATGCAAACTTCCTGATGGCGCCGTCGTCCCGATGCCGACGTTGCCCGTCGTCGAATTGACGTACATCAGGAACGCGCCTGTCGTGGCGTTGATGATGCCGAAGCTGCCGTTGACCTGCAGGGTGGCGTTTGGCGATACGGTGTTGATGCCGACGTTGCCTGCTGCTGTTATTCTCATTCTTTCTGCTAAAGTGCCGGCGTTTGACGTTCTGAAATATATTGTTCCAGAGTCTGTGCCACCATCCCTTATCATATCAATAGCACTTAGAAGACGGAATGTTCCGGCATCATTATGTATTCCTATGATAGTTCCTATAGTTCCTGTGTCTGCAATATCAGGTCCTACCAATTCTAAGGCTCCCCTCCTTGTTGAGGTGTTGGATTCAATTGTGAGCACTCTTGTTCCTGCGGCAAATGATGTCCTATCAGGGCTTGCCGTCCCGATTCCAACGTTTCCCTTCGTTGTGTTCACATATAGCGTGTTGTTCACGTTCAGCGCCAGCACATTAGCCAGTCCTGTAATGTGCAGCGTGGCGTTCGGCAGGTTGTTGAGGATGCCGACTCTGCCGCCCGAAGTCGCGAAGTTCGTCGAGCCTGTGAAGTTCATGTTGATACCATTGATGCCGCCGTTGAACGTCGTCAGGTAGCCCGAAGGGAAGTTCACCGTGCCGCCCGTCACGTTGAGGTCGCCGGTGATGTTCAAGCCTGTGCCTATCCTGAGCGGCGCGAAACCGTAGAGCGTCCCATTTATCCTGATATCACCGTAGAAGGTGTTGTTGAAGGACGTGCCTGTAGAGTTTAAGATGCCGAGCGCCGTCAGGTTGTCCTGGAAAGTGAAGTTGCCCGCGTCGAACGTCCCTGCCGTGACTTTGCTGGCGGCAAGCGAGTTTATCTCGTTCGACAGTATGGC
>JACPAH010000011.1 GCA_016180925.1 Candidatus Aenigmatarchaeota archaeon | reverse complement strand
GCAGGTGGCGCACGTGCTGACGCCCCTGCCGAGATACTTTTCTTCGCCCGGTATGCCCAGCGTCCTTGGAACTTTGCCGTAAGCCAGTATAACTGTCCTGGCTTCGTATTCCTCTCCATTAGTCAGCGTCAGCAGGAACGACTTCTCCTTCTTCTCGAGCTTCTGTGCTTTCCCGAACACGAACTCGGTGCCGAACCTTTTTGCCTGTTCCTCGAACGTCTTCATGAGGCCCGGGCCGCTTTTCTGCGTGTAGCCGGGGTAGTTCTCTATGTGCTCCGTGAGGTTCGTCTGACCGCCCACGTCAAGGGTCACCAGGAGCGTCTTGAGGCGCTTCCTGCACGTGTATATGGCTGCAGTGAGGCCTGCAGCTCCCCCTCCTATTACGATGACGTCATGCATTTAGAAAATTTGACAGCAAGGCTTATATGGCTATTATTGATTTATCATCCGATTATTATCCCGGCCCTGGGTATTGATATCCTGCTCGCGTGGCCGTCTATCCCGATGCCGCCGCCGAACGTGAACCTTCCCGAAACGCCTTCTATGAGCACGTTCGTCTTTGAGAAGCTTATCTCGGTGCCGTTCTGTTTGAGGCTTCCGGTGACGTTCTCCAGCGTCAGCTGGGGAAGAGTCAGGTTCTCGATGGATGCGAAGGAAAAGCTTGAAACGGAGCCGTAAGCTTTGCCGCCGAACGTTATCGAGGCGCCGGAAAGCATGAGCTTGTCGACTGTGCCGTTTAGAGTCAGGTCGTCGCCTATCAAAACCCTCCCGCTGAAGCCTGATAGTGATATGCCTTCGTCGGTGTCAAAGGGCCCGCCGCCTATATTCCCGTGCGTGGCGCCTTTTATCTCCGCCTGGAGCTGCTTCTGGCCTTCGAAAGCCATGTTCCCGTACGAGTCCGCATTGAGAACGAACGAAACATCGTTGAGCTCCTGGGTTGGCGCGCCGCCGCTCTGCAGGAAGGGTATCCTGCCGCTTATTTTTCCGGTGATGCTGTCCACCGTCGGGTTGGAAAACAGGAAAGCCCCCGCAAGCCCTATGGTTATGACGGCCGCTATTACGAGTTTTGCGTCGAGCACCATGGGAGATAATTATTCCGCATCTCTAAAATAGATTTTTCCGCTGAAAAATTATCCGCCGGTATGGCGGCGCGTATTTAAACTTTGTCCGTCAATTTTTATCACTCCTTGAGGTGTTTCAATGGTAATGTTTGCACAGGCTTCCGACATATTCGGCACGATTATATGGTTCCTGCTGTTCTTCGTCATGATTTTCCTGTACCCGCGGCTCATGCTCTCGCAGCTTCTCTACAAGATAGAGCAGTCGGCGGTGAAGATGGAGAAGATGTCCGACGATTCCAACAGGATTGTGGCGAAGAAGATAGGGAGGACGGACAAGGAGACGAAGCAGAAGATAGAGGCCTTCACCGACTTCTTCGTGGTGGAGCCGTCTTCCATAGACCCGTACGGCCTCGTGAGGAAGATAGACCAGACGATACGCAGCATGGAACACAGATTCACCGAGTTCGCCGATGAAATAGCCCCAGGGAGGAGCTATGCCGACAGGCAGCAGATAAACTACGGGCTGCGTGCGGCGATGGGATGCAGGCAGCTGGCGAAAATCGTGAGGCACAACGTCGAGCTTGCCAAGAAGTTCAAGAACCTGCAGATTGCGATGATACTCCAGATGCAGCTCCCGATAATAGAGAAAATCGCGGAGAGCGAGCTCAAGGGCACTGAAGCTTTCGTGAACAACTGGCCTGTCGGGGATTCCATAGGGCCGCTCGTCGCTGCGTCAATGATGGAGAAAGGGAAGGAGATAGCAAAGGACGTTTCCATGGGCGAAACGCGGATTGAAGGCAGGAAATGCTTCGTCCTGAAGGCGAAGGGAAACGGCCCTCATCTCGGCCGTGTTGATGAGGCCATAACAAATATAATGAAGCGCCACAGGATAGCCAGGATAATCACGATTGACGCCGCCCTGAAGATGGAGGGCGAGAAGACAGGCAGCGTCGCCGAGGGCACCGGGTTCGCCATGGGCGGATGGGGCCAGCGCGAGATGATAGAAAGCATGCTCATGTCAAAAAAGATGCCGATAGACAGCATCGTGGTGAAGGTAGGCATGACTGAGGCCATAGTCCCGATGAGGAAGGCAGTATACGACTCCATGCCGAAGGTCCACGAATACATGAAGAGGGCAGTCCTGCGCACTAGGAAGAACGACAAGCTCATAATCATAGGCGTCGGGAACTCCTCAGGCATCTCGGACGACAAAACGGCAGTGGAGCATGTCGGAAAGCTCGTCCACCAGTTCGAGACCAAGGTGCAGAAAGAGCAGAAACAGAAGAAGGGCGGCTGGATATAGCTACCATTCTTCTGTCTGGAGATTTTCTATAATCTCGAAATGTTTTTTGTTTCGCGTCACAAGGATTGCATTGCAGGATTTTGCAATAGCGGCTATGAGGATGTCAAATTCCTCTATCATCTTCCCTTTTTCCCTGAGTTTTTTGTAATCCCTTGAATATATGCGCGCGCATTCCATGCTGAAATCAAGAATTGTAAGATTGGAGATCGTGTCCTCGGCTATTTTCCTGTGCTTCTCCGGATTGCCGGAAAGTTCGGCTCCCTTAAACAGTTCGCATACGTTCATATAAGTCGTTGACAGATTGCCAGAATTCTCAACGACCTTTTTTATGATATTCTTGTCGCCCCTGTTGTGATGGATAAGTATATCAGTATCAAGGCAGTACATCAGAACTTCACATCCCTCGTCCTGAAATTTTTCCTGTCGGCCAGAACCTGTTTGAATATTTTTTCGATTTCAGGGTCGTCTTTCCAGACCCCTGCCAGCTCAAGCAGCGACCTTTTTCTCCTCTCGTTTGCAAGCTCCATCACCACCTCCGAAAAGCTCTCGCCTTCCCTCTTGAACCTCTTCAGGCTGCCGTATGCCTCGTCAGACAGCGAAATCACCTTTGTCATATAATGCATATATGCATGCATGTATATAAGCTTCTCTCTGTTTCAACGTAATTACACAACCACAGAAATCTTTATATATCATAAAACTACTATATAGTAATAACTAAGATGGGGTGTTGATATGAAGATAGGGCAAGTTTATGAAAGAATGTCTGAGGCCAACATGCCTCTCAGAGAATTCAGGAGAGGTCATGCCGAAGGAAAGTCTGCATATAAGAAGGCAGTAGATGATGGAGCTTCTTCGAGTTTCATAGCCGGTATTCAAAAAGGAGAATATACTGAAAGAGGCATTGGATATTTTTTGCCAAAAAAGGGTGCACCGATAACACCTGAACTCAAGGGCAGACTATGCGGATATGCCATGGGAAGAAAGAGGCATTGGATATTTTTTGCCAAAAAAGGGTGCACCGATAACACCTGAACTCAAGGGCAGACTATGCGGATATGCCATGGGAATGCTGGAAGATACAGCACAAACTGGTAGAGGTAGCTATGCTAGAATTAACGCGGCACTTGATTTATTGAATAGAACTGGAAATTTGACAACCAGCAACAGGGTCGGAAGGCTTGTGAATGACTGGTCTAAAATATACGAATCAGACCCTGAAACGTTCAATAACTTGATAAGTCATATAGGGAAACTTATCGGAGCCGATAAAGAATAACAGAATTTTCGCATTACCTTCTTTTTGCTGACGATTTTTCCTTTGGACTTTCCATGATGTGAAACAAGTCATAACATATCCGGATTCTTTTCTGGTTTCACTATAAAGGCGAACTTCGGAATGCAGTCCTTCG
>JACPAH010000028.1 GCA_016180925.1 Candidatus Aenigmatarchaeota archaeon | reverse complement strand
TTTTTCAAAAAGGATTGTCTGCAGTTGTTTGGGAGAATTTATGCCTAACTCGCTTATTCTTGACAGTGTAACTCTCCTTATTGTCTCGCGGCGCCTTGGGCTCATATCGTAAGTGTCCAGAAAGTAATCAACGAATTCCTGATGTGTCATGATAAAGATAAGAAAAGGGTATACTTAAAACTTACTCGTCGACCCTCGGCGCGACGATGAAGCCCAAATTCAATTTTCCCGGGACCTCGAACTGTATCTTCATGGGGTAGTCGGTTCCCATGGAGATGTTCACTTCATCGGCCAGCTTCCTGGCCTTTATTATCTTCTTCAGGTAATCGAGCGAGTATCTTGCCCTGACAGGCTCCCCCATCTCCAGTATCTTCATCCCCTGGCCGGACGGCAGTTCCAGCAGCGACGACGAGTTGTCGCTTTCGGCCCTCATGAGGAAATTGCTCTTGTTGGCCGTGAATATTATAGAGTCAGACACGAGCTCGGCGTCCTCGATGCCGCTGTTAAGTATCTCGGAATTCATCCTCATCTGCGCCGGGAACTGCAGCGCGTCGAGTGGGGGCGGCTCCTCCTTGGAAACGTCTATGAGAGGCAGGGAAAAAACCCTTCTGGAGCCGTTCTGCAGCGTCACATGGAACTTGTTTGCCTCAAGCTTCATTGAAAGCTTGTCGTCGCTTTTCGCCCTTTTCAGTATCTGGAAAAGGCTTACGAGGTTTATGCCTATCTTCTCCTCCTTCTCGAATTTGTATTCCTTGAAAACGCTTCTTGAAAGCATGAAGTCGACGACCGTGACGACAGCCCTGTCGGCTGCCACCATCTCGATTCCCTTCTCCTTTATCCTTATCTCGGTCTCGTCTATTATGTCGGCTATTGTCGCTATGCTGTCCCTCAGTATGTCGATTTCGTCTATAGTAGCCTCGAACATTCAACCAACTCCTTGTCCGCCTGTCATCCAAAAACTTTCCTGTATGTCTCAACGTCAAGCTCTGCGGCAGGCATTATTATCTCGGCGCGGGCCTCGTACCCGTTCTCCAGGGGCAGTATCCTGGCGAAAACGAACGCGCTGTGGCCTATCTCAACTTCGGGGTTCTCGGCCACGACCTCCATCTTTCCCGTCCCGTCATCGATGATTATCACGTCCTCGGCCTTGTCTATGACCTTCCCCAGGACCCTGACCCGTATGTCCTTCTCGGGGTTTATTTCAGCTATCCTGCACCTTCTGGCGGGGGCGCGCTTGAGCTGTTGCATGCGTAGAAATTGTCGTGAAAATATTAAAAACCGCTATATGCACAAACCGGTTTTTGAATGCCAGAAAGCCTTGCTTTCTGCGCATATTAAAAAGCCATAGGCTTTTTGATATTCAGAGAGCTCCGCTCTTCTGAAAATATTAAAACGGATTAGAAGAACTGCTCCTTAAGAATTCACGGTATGAAGAACATCCATCCGCCGCATATGCTGCACTTCACCGGGGACATGTTGTGTTCCGCCGTGTTGTCGCATCTCTGGCATCTGCTCTTCATCAGTTATAGTTACGGCGGAATTCCGTATTAATAGGATATGCTCCACAGCGTGAACCGTGTGGGCTGGTCATCGGCCATTGTCGCCATCACTTGCCACCCCTTCGACTTGGAGAATCCTTAGTAACGAATCCGAATAGCGTTTCAGGTCTCGCCTTGTATTGTCACGGAGCTCGTCGCGCAGCGCACTCTCCAGTTGATAGGAGGTGTCGTCTTTCTCGAACTGAACTGCATAGGCCAGGAGCGCGGCGACGTCCGGTACACCAAGGCCTCCAAGGAGAGCGGGATATTGCAACGCATAGCGCAAGGCATCACGTGGTGATTGAGCATAGAGCCAGTGATACTTAGCCAAGCCCGCGCGGTACCATGGGGTGAAGCGGTCCACGATGAACTCTGTAGCGGAAGGTGGCTCCAGCATAGAATTCTATTTGACCGCATTACTTTAATATCTTTTGGTCGGCAGCCTGTGCGGCGTGCGCGAGGATGACTTAGGCGCCGCCGGTTCGAAGATATTTAAGCAGGGAGCGACAAATATAGTTGTCCAAGTAAAAAATCTGGATATTATACACTTGGCAACTATATGTGACCAACTTGTGTAAAATATACTGAATATTAAGTTGGTCAGCTATAAGGAAGGAGGAGATTTGATGAAGATAGACATCGGAAAATATGCTTCAATGGTTCTCACAGTGGTTGCTGTATTGGTGTTCTTCGGCGTGGCTCTGTCGCAGGAATGGTTCCCGAAGGACTGGACGACGGCAGGAATACTTGCGTTGATAGTGATATTCATAGTGTGGATGATACCGAAGCACAGCCACGGCGAGAAGTAGTTCAATCGACAGGATGATAGCGTCTTTTTTCTACCCTTATTTTTCCGGCATCGGCCAGTTCTGCGATGACAGTGAAGGCTGGAAATATCCCGAAATTGCCGCCGCCTATTTCCATGTAAGACCTTAATTGGTGTACGAGCTCGTGATATTGGTATGTTCCTGGTCTGTCAGAAACCAGTCTGGAAACGTATTCTATCGCCTTCTTGCGCTGTTCGTGCGTCAGCATTCCAATATAATGGAATGGATGTTTATAAAAGAAAAGTTATGAAAGTGGCGGAAAGAAAACAAAAAAAGATGTGAAGGGCAAGTTATCTTGGATAGTCGCGCTCTCCGGAATTATCTGTTACGTGGCCTCTCATGCCTGAATAGACATCCTCCAGAAGCTGAAACCTTCCTATCCTGCCGAGATATTCCATCTGAGTTCTTGTCGGACTAAGCATGGGGTTTTCGTTGTCTATGTCTTCCATCAACTGGAGTCTCATTGCCGTCACAGCATGTTTCGCAGCTCTTTGCCCTTCTTCTCGGCCATGTCCAGCATTCTCTCCATTTCCTCGAAAGTGAAGCCCTCGGAGCCGCCCTTCTGCATGGAGCACAGCATGCCGTTCTCGAGAGAGCCTACGGTGAGCCTGGCATCCATCGCTTTTACTTCCTCTATCTTCGGGTCGCTCATTATCAGGCCGCCTATCTTCACGAAAGTGTTGGATACGGGCTTTCCTTTCATGGGAAGCCCTTCGCTTGTCTTCGTCCCCTGCTTGACCCTCTTCTCGTCGTCAAGCTCCGGCATCCTCGCGCTAAGGAGTGCCGAGACAGCCGCAAGGCACGCCGCGTCTATGAGGTTGCCGTCGTCATCCAGGACGTCTATGTCGACGTAGACCATCCACACCTTCTCTTTTGGCGTTATGCACAGCTTCGAGAAGTCTATAGCTTTCGATTCCCTTATGGCGCGGTCGACAACCCTCGAGAGCTCTATTGCCTGCTCTCCGGGGGGCCCGGGCTCGAACTCCGACGATGCAAGAGTCAGCAGCTCTGCGGCCACCATGAGGACGCCCTCATCCGGCGTGTCTGAGAAAGGCGTCCCGACATCTATTTTCACGCCGGCTATGACCTGCGTGTTCCCGAGCCTCACGCGGCTCGAGCCTTCGGCGCTTGATACGATGCCGTTCTCTATGCTAACTTGCCTGTAGGATTCGGCGTCCCTGCCGTCTATCCTCTTGTTTTTCTCGGCCATTTTCCTTATAATTTCGCTGTCTATGGTTATCATTGCAACACCTCTTTGTCTGCTTCGTTCAGCTTGTACTTGTCCCTGAGGGCCCTCTTCTGGACCTCGTTTATCTTTTCGCAGCCCTTCAATGCCAGGCGGACTATCTCTTTCACCTCGTCCTTCAGCGCGAGTCCGTCCATCTGAAGGAGCGTTATCTCGTTCCTTTTCGGGTAGAGCGCGACCGGCAGGTCCAGATCGCCTTCAGTGTCCTCCTTGCCGGCTATGTCGAGCACTATCCTGTCGCCGACCTTCCCGGCCGAGCAGCTGCTGACTATGTCCCTCATCGGCACGCCGGCGTCAGCCAGCGCGAGCGCTGCGGCGTTTATGCCGACGCATCTTGTCGACGCGTCCGCTTCGAGGACTTCTATGTGGACGTCTATTGCAGTCCTCGGGAACTCTTCCAGGAACAGCGTAGGCATGAGCGCATTCCTTGTCACCATCGATATCTCCTGGCTTCTCCTGCTCGGGCCCGGCCTTCCCCTCTCGCCTGTCGCGAAAGCCGCCATGTTGTATCTCGTCCTCAATATGGCCCTCTCGGCGTTTTCATCATGCTTTGGATGCACCTGTCGCGGGCCGAAGACGCCTGCGATCACTTTTGTATTACCCAGCCTGAAGAATGCCGAGCCTTCTGCGTTCTTCAGCACGCCTACTTTTGCCTCCATGGGCCTCAGCTCGTCGAACTTCCTGCCGTCAGTTCTTGTTTCACTCATTGGTTTCACCCCATTGTAATTCGTTTTCCTGTGGAGCAGGCTGCTGGAATGAAACGCCGCTTTCTTTCATCCTTCTCTCAAGGAGCGACTTCACGTCTTCCGTCAGGCCGGACTTGTGCGATTTCTCCTCTATGAGGAGCACGGCTTCGGTCGCTATGTCCTCGTTGTCCCCCCTCACCCATACGAGCCCGTTCTGGCCAACGACTATCTGCGTCCCTGTCATCTGCTTTATCATCTCGACCATGGAGCCGGACCTGCCGATTATTCTCGGCACTTTCGAGGGCGTCACCCTTATGATTCTGCCGCCCTTCAGCTTCCTGCATTTCCTCTCCTTCATGGAAAGCTGTATGTTTTTCGTCTTGGTGACGCTCAATATCTCGGCGAATATGAGGTCATCGTAGCTGAAATACTTGGTGAGGTCGTTCTTCGTCAGGTCGATGAATTCGTCCACCGCCTCGTTCAGCGCGAGCGCCGCCTGGTAGGGCGAGTTTATGTCGATAAGCCACTTGGAGAATATGATATCCTCCACCTTTCCTATGACTCCGTCGCCTTTCTTCGGGTTGTATATGCCGCTCAGCGGGATGACAAAATGCATCCCGTTCTTCTGCTCGGCAAGGCCCACGAACCTTGAAAACACCTTTCCATTTTCCTCGTAGGCACCGTGTCCTGCGCGGCCATCCCCCAGCGGGTCGCCGCATATCACAAGTTTTCTTTCTTCCATTTCAATTCCTCCATTGGTTTATGTGCAACGCCATTTTCAGCGGCGTTGGCACGTCAAATATTAACATCTTTGGATAATTCCTGTATTCTCACCTCTCCCTGGGTGGCATTGTTTATGGCCCTGAAAAAATTGTCCTTCAGCCCGGCAGGAAGGGTTATTTTTGCCGACAGCGAGCCGTCCGGCAGCCACTTGTCCTGTATTATCGTGTATTCCTTCAGCATGCCGTAGCATTTTGACGAGTATTTTGCCGGTATCTCGACGAGGAGCGTTGCCTGCTCCATCGATATTGGGAGAACGGATTTTATCGCTTTCAGTGCGTCGTCAACCTGCTGTTCTGCCGTCCTGAACGGTACGGCGGCGAACCTCGCTTGCTCCATTGCGGCCAGTATCCTTTCCTGGGGATGCGGCGCCTTGGTCTGGGGGTTCACGGCGTTCTTGCTTATCATGGAGGCTATCTGCCTCTTCCTTTCCTCCGTCTTCTTTCTCCTGAATTCGGTTGTTATCTGGATGTCGCCCTTCTGCACTATGCGTTCGGCTATTTTTTCCACATCAGCCGTTTCAAACTCCTTCTCTATGTCGGAGTCCGAAGCCTTCGTGCCTTTCTTCGCGTCAGTGAAGATATGATTGGCTGCAAGCATCCTAGAAAGAGAAACCTGCTTCCCTTCTTTCAGCGCATACGCGATCTCCGCATCGACCAGAATCTCGAATTTCTTTCCTTTTGTCTCAAATCGGGCTATAATAGCCTCATCCACTGTAACCACTTTATCACCTGTATTGTGCACGGCGTGCATGTAACGGAATGTAAACCGCATGCCATTGCATTGTATAAAGATAATTAATTTTCCAAAAGTATTTAAGCGGTTGTCATACGGTGGTTTTGCCCCTGGCCGGCGCGAAATCCAGGTGCCTCCTTAGGAAATGCCCTCCAACATAATCCAGGGTATCATTCACCACGTGTTCTGGAATGCCCCTGTAAAACACCGTCCTGTCGTCATCCCCTTCGCCGGCGAAGGCCTCTGAGCCGTAAACACCCTTCCTCCTGCAGTTTCTGGCAAGCCCGCTGGCAACCCTTCTTGCCATCGACACTCTGGAAAACCGGAGGGTTTCGTATTCCATGCAAAAAAGAGAATTGATAAGCTTATATATCGTGCGGTGAAAATTATTATCAGGGAGTGATTGAGATGGCTAAGACAGTGAAAGCATCAACTGACAAGAAATGCGGATGCAATCCCGGCTACGGAGTCCTCTCATGGATTCTGTTTGCGGTAGGATTGTGGGCTCTTGCAGCAGGCTTCCTGACGCAGTTCAAAAGCGCCGACCCCACGGTCGTCAACGTGACGATACTGGGATGGTACTTTGCGGGATTCTTGCTGTTTGGAATAGGCAAGATGGCAAAATGGAAGAGCTGCGGGTGCTGTGACAAGCACAGCAGCATGTGCTGATTCCAGAGCGTTTTTTTGTTTTTCCGTTTCTGATTTTTATGTATTTAGACATTTAAGAATGTTTATGATTCCATTTCTCATAAATCATCTTGGCGGCGGCTATGTCCTGCACTGCCATGCCTGTGAAATAGCACATGACAATTCCGTCAGGCGCCTGTACCCTGCCGTTCGCCGCGTCTCCTATATTCAGGACGCGGCCATCGCGCTTCATGAATCTTACTTTCCCCAGATAGCCGCCTTCGGAGGCCTTTCTGAAGTCGCCGCTCTTCATGCACTGCGCCTCGTTGTCGGGTATCAATAATACATTCGTCATTATGTCCTCTCCGAGCTGCGCGGTCCGCGAGTCGCCGCCCATGCACGAGATGTAGCGGCATTTCTGCATGTCACTGAGATATATTATAGGCTCCGGGGTCGGCACGGCGGCGATTATGGCGTCGCAATCGGCCACGCATGATTTTAGCGAGTCGTGAAGCACCACTTCCGCTGACACAGAGCTTCCTATCTCCCTTCTGAATTCCTCCCTCTTCTCAGGCGTCCTGCTGTATGCGTTTATCTTCGCCACGCCGAGCTCGGCCGTGCACAAGGCGGCGGCTTTTGCCACGTTCCCGGTCCCGAGTATCGAGACGCTTTCTGGACGGGTCACAAAATACCTGACTCCAAGAGCCCCTGCAGCGCCAGTGCGAATGTGAGTTATGTAGCCCGCATCCATCTCAGCCTCCTCGCCGCTTTCAGGCTTCAGCCTTATGACAGCAGTCTTGTCTTTTCCGAGATTGCCGCCGCCGACGCTTGAAAACTCCTCGATGAATTTGTATCCTTCGTAGCCTGGTATCTTCGCGGGCATGCGAAGCGTGAACCTGTCAAGCCCGTTCTTGTAGCCATTCTGCAGGTTCTCCTCCCTTGACTGCATGGTGTGAGTGCCGCTGCCATATCCGACGAATGCCTCATGGCAGCTGTCAATGAAATCCTTTGGCGTGAAGTTCTCTCGTATGAATTCTTCTGGTATTTTTATCATCAAAAATAAATTGTACGGAAAAGACTAATAGATATCAAAATATGGAATGTTTATTAAGCTTATGATTATAAAATTATAAACATGAACAAAGTTGATTCTGGACTGAAAGAAAAAATGTTTTTGACAAAGAACGAAATAAAGGAGTTCTTACAGCCGGTCGAAAATATTTCGGAAGATGATGCACATACAATAATAAAACGCTATGTCGCTTCTATAGAGGGAAATTTCCTGTCTTGGATGGCTGGCGCTTCTATATCATCTCGTTCCGTAATCAGCAGGTTTGCAGCCGATGAAAATTTATGGGTAGAACTTAGAGATGACCATCCAAGCATGCTTAGGAAATTTGCTAAATGTTGCAATGCCGAACCTGATAGAAGCGATTTTCAATACGTTCATAATGAAGTTATGAAAATCCGCAGTCTTGTAGGAGAGCTTTCTGGAATAAAAAACATTACCCTCATGGCTGTGCTTGAGAATACATCAGCGGCTTTTGTGCCTTATTTATCAGAGCTTGCAAAGAAAATAGGCTGTGATGATTTAACCTACACAGATGTTCACGGAGAAGCTGATATAGACCATGCAAACCAATTCCTTGAAGCTCTTACAGACGAGCAGAACCTTGGATACAAAAATTCTTCAGACGACATCGACCAAACAATAAGAATAGTGATTGACTTCATGAAAAAAATATTTGTTCTATGACACAAAGGTCAGTACCTCTTCACGGACTGGTCCACTTCAAGCGACCATGCCTCTATGCCGCCTGTGACGCTTCTTGCGTTGAATCCGTGCTGCTTCAGGAACTGCGCGGCAAAAAAGCTCCTGAAGCCGTGATGGCAGTAGGCGAGTATTTCCTTGTCTTTAGGAATATCTTTTAACCTTTCTTTGAGGTGCTTTAATGGTATGAGTTTCGAATCCTGGAGGTGGGTTATGTCGTATTCGTACTGCTCCCTCACGTCAAGAAGCAGCGCCCCATTGTCGGCTTCCTTCTTCGCTTCCTTCGGGCTTATCGGTATCGATGCGTCGAATGGGTACTGAAAATAACCGCAGCTGGCGCACCTGTATCTATCCCCTTCCTGCTCGAGGTCGCTGTTGCACAGGGCGCAAAAGTTGTACATGAATAATAAAAACGTGGAGTGTTTAAGAATCTCTATAACATGACCTTTAGTTCTTCTACTAGCTTTCCTGAAGTATAATCTTCTTTACTCCTGTAATCTACACTATGTTCTCTGGCAATTCCTTCTGCATCCCACCCTGATGAAAACAGCACGATTCGCGCATCAGGATGGGTTTTTCTGATTGAGGCAAATGCTCTATGGGCATTTTGTTCTACTGCCTGCCCCCCGGCAACAGGGAATCTTCCGTCAACAAGATAAACCTTTGCAGATGATACTGTTAATGCGCCTTCAAGGGCTTGTAAAGACGGGACACCGGAATAAGTGAGGCCATGCCTTCTTGCGGCCTCTTCAACAAACATTCTTTCGTTCTGGTTGTCTTCTATGTGGATAATATCATATTGCATAGAAAAGATTAATTATAGATGTCTTTATAAAAACGCCCGTCACACGAACTTCTTGGCAAGTTCTTTCACTGAATTCCTGTCAAGGAGCCTGAACTTTCCGCCTTCAGCCATTCCTATCTCGACGGCCCTTGTCGAGAGCTTCTTCTCCCCGGTCTTCAGCGCTTTCAGTGCAAGGTCGGTGGCCTTGTCGCCGGACAGGTTTTCCTTGTATTCCTCTACAAGAACCTTCCTGGCTTCTTTCATGCCCCTTCCGATTGCCTGGGCCTTCCATTCCCTCAGCGTCCCTGAAGGGTCTGTCTCGTAGAGGTGCGGCCCGCCGTCCATCCCCGCTATCAGGAGCGACACGCCGAAAGGCCTTATGCCGCCCATCTGGGTGAAGCGCTGCTTCCTGTCGGAGATGTCCTTCACGAGGGCGTTTATCTCTATGGGCTCCCCGAAGGTTATTTTGTTCACCTGGCACCTTATCCTTGCGTAATCGACGAGTATCCTGGAGTCTGCGAGTATGCCGCACGACGCCACTCCTATATGCTCGTCTATCTTCGATATCTTTTCCACGCTTTCCGGGACGATGAGTTTCTGTATCGATTTGGTCGCCACAAGCACGACGCCATTGGAGAACGTGACGCCGACAACCGTAGTGGCTTTTTCGACGGCCTTCCTTGCGTACTCCACCTGATACATCCTTCCTTCGGGCGAGAAAACGACGCTTGCCCTGTCGTAACCCATCTGCTTCATAGGAGCCTGTATTTCCATTCAAAACACCTCGGTTTATTGCAGGCCTAAACTACGGCATGCAACAGAAATTATTATATCATAAGTCGTCTGCAATGCTTAAATATCCAATTATTATGTGAATCTTATCAAAAATAGTAATTTTCTAACCAAACTTAGTTCTTTAGGTTTAATTTTTACAATCTGTGAACCTATACTAATTCTATTTATAACGTCTTTTCCACTCAAAGAGATCTTACCTTTACTTGATACAAGAATTAAGTTATAAACCTCTAATTCTTTGAACTTATCTAATCTACAACCAATCAAATTAAAATCATATTCGCCAGCATTTATATGACATGAATTTACAGTACTATCAATGTTTATTTTGATTGATTCATGAAATTTACCATCAGCAATTACGTCTCCATTTGCATTAAAACACACTTTATATTGTGACATGATAAACTCTTCGGGACATATGCTGTCAGAACCTAATTTATCTAAAATTGAATTTCCAACATTCTCTATAATAGGTCCTGCTATAAAAAACCATAGAAGAAATGAGATTAATGTGGATGGTATAGCAAATTGCGCTATTCCTTTTTTATTCATAAAGAAAAATCGCTATTGAATTATAAATAATCAGCACGAAAATGCGGTCTTGGAACTGTCTGCAGTGCACACTATGGCATTGTTATCGATGTAATATGCCGCAAGCGTGGAGTCGAATATTTTCTTCACGCAGCACAGGGCCTTGGCGCTGTTGGCCGACAGCACCCCGTAGTCATTTGCAAGCTTGTCCCTTTCGGCGGTGAGGCTTGATATCGACGAATCCTTCGCAGCCGAGCCCGACGTGCAGCTTTCCAGGTTGGCGTTTGCCGAAGATAGGTCAGACGAAATCCCTGCTTTCTCGCTTTCAAGCGTGTCAAGGGCGCTGTTCAGGTCTGCCGTGTCCGAGACGCATCCGCTGTAGCTCTCGTTGAGAAGGAGGTAGTTTTCTGTCAGGTTGGCGAGCTCCGTGCCGTACGCGTCCTGCGCCACGAGGTATCCGGACATCCTGCCGCCTACAAAGACGAAAAACGCAAGAACGACAATAACAAGAAAATATTTCTTTAGAGCCTGGTTCTTCATCAGTTCCTGGACCTTCATGAATAACTGTTTGTCGCCAGCATTTTATATATTTGTGTGCATTCGTCCCGAAGATATATTCCATAACAGGTGGATGGATTCCGGATACGATGAAAAATTCCTGAGGGAGGCTGAAAGATACTACAGAATGCTCGTGAGAAAAGCACCCGGCATAGCGGATTCTTACGCAGCCTATGGGGAATTTTGCCTGGGCGCTTACGAGTCGCCGGAACGGGCTCTTGGTTTGTACAGGAAGGCCCTGAAGAAGCCGACTTCAAATGTTCAGGTATTATGGACACTGGGGCACAGATTCAAGCAGCTGGGGGAAAAAGAGCTGCAGCAAGCGGCTGAAGGTTATATGTCATGGCTCATTGAGCATCTTGGTATAAGGGATTATTTTGACGGCGAATAAGAATTATTTCAGCCCGAACTGCCTGAAGAGGCCGGCCATGCCGCCCCTCTTGAGCTTTCCGGGCGATATCATCTTCATCATCTTTTTTGACTTATGGTAATTGCTCAGGAGCTCCCTGACCTCGGCCTCGGTGCATCCCGAACCTCTGGATATGCGCCGTATCCTGGACGAGTTTACGACGTCAGGATTCGCCCTTTCCTCCGCCGTCATGCTCTGTATAATGTATTTCCATTTCTTCATCTTCGCTTCCTGCACGTCCATGTCGGGGACCTTCTTCGCCATCTTTCCCAGGCCCATCGTGTCCATGAGCTGGGAGAGCGAGCCCATTCCCCTGACGCCCTCTATCTGCGAATAGAAGTCCTCTATGTCGAAGTCCCCCTTTATTATCTTTTTCGCCTTGTCCTCGTCGATATTTGACCTGGCCTTCTCAAGGAGCGTTTCAAGGTCTGCGAAGCCTATGAGCCTGGAGACGAATTTCTCGGGATTGTAGAGCTCGAGGTCGTCGACACCTTCGCCGACTGTTATGAACTTCACCTTGGCCCCGGTCTGGTGGCATGCAGTGAGGGCCCCGCCGCCTTTCGCGGTCGCGTCGAGCTTCGTCACTATCACGTCCGTTATGCCGAGGGCTTCGTGGAATGATGCCGCCTGTTCCCGTGCAGCCTGCCCTATGTCGGCCGGCAGGACGAGTATTTTCTCCAGCGACTCGCCCTCCTTCACGCTCTTCTTGGCCGTTTCGTTGAGCCTCTTCACCTCGTCTATGAGTTCCGACTCCAGCGCATTTCTTCCGGCCGAGTCTATTATTATGACGTCTTCGTCGAATCTTTTCAGCGCGTTGGAGAGTATCCTGGCCGGCTCCTTTTCACCTTTCTCCCCGTAGAACGGCACTTCTATCTTTTCCGCCAGTTGTTGCAGCTGCTCGTATGCGGCCGGCCTTATCGTGTCGCATGCCACGAGGGCCGGCCTCAGCCCTTTTTTCTTGTAGAACCTGGCCAGCTTGGCCGCAGTGCTCGTCTTCCCGGAAGCATACAGCCCTACCAGAAGTATTTTCTTCCTTCCGAGGCTCACGTCGGGCTTCTTCTCGCCCATTATCCTTGTGAGCTCCTCATAGACGGCCTTTATGACGTGCTCCTTCCTCGTCATCCCCGGAAGCATGTCGTCCTGGCATCTCTTGCGCAGGGCTTCCGTCATCTCATGAACGCTCCTGACGTCGACGTCGGCGGATATCAGGCTCCTCTGCATGTCCCGCAGGAGCTCCTCGACAGCTTCTTTGTCCGCCCCGCTTCTTGCCAGCTTTTCCAGGCTTTCCCTCAGCTTTGCCGACAGTCCCTTCAGCATTTGAATAAATTATGCTGAAAGGGTTTAAAGGCTTGGTACAAAATACATAAATGGACGATGAAACCGGGAAAATTGCCGGCTTTCTTCTGGAAATAGAGAAGCTGAAGGCCGTGAAAAGGGTCGTATACGTCTCTGGCGGGAGGCGTGAAACGACGCCGGAGCATGTCTGGCATATGTGTATGTATGCCATCCTTCTGGGAAACGGGAAGGCCGACATGCTGAAGACGCTGAAGATGATTCTTGTCCACGACCTTGTGGAAGTCTATGCCGGCGATGCGTCTGTATGGAACGAGAAAGCGCGTGAAGGCAAGATGGAAAGGGAACAAGAAGCCGCTGAAAAGCTGTTCGCAATGTTGCCTGCACCCCACAATAAAGAGTTCATGCAGCTGTGGGAGGAATTCGAGGAGCACAAGTCTGGCGAGGCTGAGATGTCAAAGATATTCGACGGGCTGCAGGCCGTCGGGCAGCAGGTATCTTCAGGCGGCCGGGCATGGAAGGAGCAGGGTGTGACACTTGATATGCTGGTGGAAAAATCCAGAAGTTACGGCTACGGGAAAGGGGACTCCACTGACGCCGTATGGGAAGAGTTTTTCAGGCTCGCGAAGGAAAACAATATGTTTGCAGAAAAGCCATAGTATCCATACCTTTCTGAAATGAACTGTTATCTTTCAGCTTTTTCTTTCCTTTTCAACCGCGTTTTTCTTCAGGTTTATGCCGTTTTTCAGCATCATGCTTCTGGACTTCATGGTTATCGTGATGATAACTAGTATGATGAAGATGGCGGCGCTTATGTTGTAGGTGCCGCTTGAGAGGAGGACGGATGAGTTTATCACCCCTTCCAGCCGTGCTTTCTTCGTTTCCAGCGCGTTTAGTATGTCCCTCGTGCTGTTCCTCTCGGCCTCTGATATGAGAAGGGCGGCCGATTTCTTTTCTATGCTATCAGAAGTCTGGATATTCTCGATATCAAGCCTGGCGCTTTCGAAATTTGCCCTGGAAACGCTGAAATTCATCTCCTGTTCCTTTGCCTCAAGCCCGTCTATCATCGTCTGGTTCTCGAATACTATGTAATTGACAAAGACCAGCGTTCCCCTGGATACATAGCTGGAAGTTATGTCGTTCAATATCCTGTAGGCGCTGCCGTCCTGTATAACGAAGTCGGCCGCGCTGGAATATGCCGCCATCAAAAGGATTGCTATGATTATCGTCTTTTTCATCGGATCTCACCTTTTCTTCTGGTCGTCAAAGCGTCAACGAGGACCATGGCGGAAATTACCGCTATTATGACTGCCAGGGCAAAAGCGCTCTGGCTCATGACAATGTTTCCTGAAACCATATTTTCCATCTTCGTTGAGGTGGAGTTTGCCTGGACAATTGCGTCGTTGAGCATGGACTTCTCGCTTGCGACGGCAGTCAGCCTTGACTCCACGGAAAACAGGGCTTTCCTGAGGCCGTCGTTCTTTATTCTCAGCTTCACCAGGAGCTCGTTCGCTTTCGGCAGCTCTTCAGCGAGCCTTGACAGCACGTACTCGAGGGATTCTATCTTTCTCCTGTCCTCCACGAAAACGGTGTCGTTGGTTTCGTCCAGCCAGTAGACGTCGATATCCCTCATCACGTCAGTTGATTTCACGTTGAGGACGGAGTCCTTGAACGACCATCTTATGTTGGCGTCGGAAATAACTATACGGGGCGGGCCGTAGCTCTTGAAGTATATGTCAACCTCGTCTGTCCCGTCGAATGATATATGAAGCTGCCTGCTGCTCTGGTAAAACGACGTCTTCCAGGCGTCTATGACCGCGGGTGTCTTCGGTATTATCAGCATCCCGTCAAGCCTCGCGTATGTCCATGTCGAGTTCGGGGCTATTATCATGTCTATCGGCAGCGAGTTTCCGGCAAACGTCATGTTCTTCGCGAGGATTGAGAAGTCGAGGCTGTTTGAGACCTTTCCTAGCGACAATGTAAGCCCGTTATTGGTGTATTCTTTTTCCTCTGGAACCAGCATGATGTCGCCTTCCGGTATGATAAGTGAATCCAGCGTAGAGACGACTCCGGGCCGCTCCTGCGCCATGGCTATGCCTGAAAGGACGGCCAGTGATACTGCAGCTAAAATCGCCATGTTTTTCATGTATATCATATTTCCTCGGAAATTCTTGAAACTATCTCTTCTTCCTGTTGCTCTTGTTTTCCTTGCCAAAGCTGGATTTTCTCCTGTTTCTTATGTTCCATGCGGTGAAAATTATCGCTATGGCTCCTATTATTATGATGATGGAAAGCAGCGGGTCGGCGCCGGCCGATATAGCCTGCCCTGTCACCGGCACGCCTGCGCCTGTCTGTCCGGGCCTGCAGTCCGAAGAGCATGACAGGGATGTTTCAGGGCCGTTGCAAATGCCGTCGCCGCAGTTCTCGAATGGGATGCATATTCCAAGGTTGCATGTGGTTGAGCATGCCTGCCGTCCTATATAACCTTCTGTGCTCGTGCATGTCTGGTCAATGGTATCGCACTGCTCACCGGTCTCTACTATGTTATTGCCGCAAACAGGCGTCTCGGTGAATGTGCACGACTGTCTCTCTGCCGGCTTGCTTCGTATGGTGCCGCACCTGTTCTTGTCTACGCATGTCCTTTTCTGCGTTCCGTCTATGGAGCATGTGGAATATGAAGTGCATACCCAGTTCTCTATGCACGCCGAGAAGCCGCCTCCGCCACCCCCGCCGCCTGAGACAGAAGGAGCCGGAGCTGGTGCCGCTGGGGGTGCGGAACCGAACGTTGAATATATGCTGAAATGCGGGACTGTCGCCGAGACCGTGTTGCCGGCGGTGTCAACCGTGCTCGCCTGTTCCTGCCATGCGGAGCCTGTCCACAGGTATATCTTGAGCGATGCCTCGTCTATTCCGGCCGCCGACAGCTCGGCATCGGTGTAGCTTATCCTTATGGTCGCGTTCGACAGCGTTGAATTGAGGCTGTCGCTCAGGATTATGTCAAAGTATTTGCTGAGCGCCAGCAGCGACGTGACGCCCGCCGCGCTCCCTACAGGGTTCGTGTTGTATGAGAGGACATTTACGCTTCCGGTCGCTGACGAATTTGTTGCAAGGTCAAGCGCCAGTCCGACGCTCGTATTGACGCTGCTTGTGGTGTTGGCCGTCGTAGTAACGGACGGATTTGTAAACACGGATTGCGGCGTTGTCGTGAAGGATCCTGTAAGGACTATCACCAGCGCTTTGTCGATGTTCCTTGTTCTTGGCAAAACGTCAGATGCATTTATCTGAACATAATAAAGACCTTCAGCAAGGCCTGTGGTGTTCCATGTGAAGTTGTATAGCCCCGAGACTTTGGTCATGTTCGTCACGTATACTATGCCGCCCGACTGGTTCGTGACCGTTGCATTCACTGTCGCGTCGTTCACGCCGGCAACGTCAGTTATGTTGGACGTTGTCAAATGCCATTATCTTGTAATACACAAGCCCTTCTGGCGATGATGTGTCATTAAATGACGTGGCTGTCAGCATTGAACTGACGTTAGTGTAAGTCACATTGTCATTCGACCTCATGACCATGTAGCCGCGTATCCCGCTCCCGGTGTCAGTAGCCAAGGTCCAGCTGAGGTTTGATGCAGTGGTTATCAATGAAGGCATCTGGGATATCGCCGGGGCGGAAGGTGAAGAAGCGTCTTTTGCAATATTGAGCTGAATGCTTGCCGGATTGCCCAATAAATCCGTTATGTTTATGGACACTGTCCCGTTTGACGAAGTGTTATTCAGGATGTACGTCACAGACCACAATCCCGTTAATGCATTGAATGCCGATACATTGGTATAAGGCGATGCGGAAAAGAATGTCCCGAGGCTTGACGCGTCTGATGATGTGCCGTTGGCCACAAGCTGTTCAGACACCACATCGCCGAAATACAGTACAGGAGATGAAAGATGTAGAAGGTCGCTTGAATCATTCAGCGAATGAGTGGTTGTAGGCGGTGTGTTGTCGAATATGAGTTCTATAGAGGTCTGGTTAACATTTCCTGCGGCGTCTGTGACGTTTATGCTCAGGTTTCTTGTCTCGGAGATGCTGCTCATGTTAATGTGAAGAATGAACGTATAGGGCGCCGTCGAATCTGAGAACGTCTGTGTCCCGTTCACGAGTTCGACTGTAAGTGTTGAGGCGTCGCTTGTGTTTATTGTGAACGTAAGGTTCTGTCCGCCTCCAATACCAGACAAACTGCTAACTAAGTAAGATGTTTGGTTTATCTGCCTGAAATTATTTGGCTTGTCTGAGACAATCTCTACGGACGATATTGCGGGCGTCAGGGTATCTACGTGGACAACGCGTACTTCTGTCGTGTTCGCGCCTGACAGGCTTTCTGCGGTGACGAAGTATGAATACGTGCCGTCGGAAAGCGTTATTGAAGTGCTGAACACGCTTGGCGTGCTGTTTGTCATGTTGATTATGGTCCCTGATACGTTTGCATAGACTCTTGTCAGATTCTGGATGGACGCCGTTACGTTCAGGACGACAGCAGGCGAGTTTGTGAATGTGTTGTTGGCAGGCGTCGGCTCTATGAAAGCCAGCCTTGTGGTGTCTATTTCAAGCGTCGTCAGGTTTGTGAGATTGCCGGAAACGTTAAGTGCAGTGGAAGCTATTACCCTGACATTGAAGAATCCTGATGTGAGGTTCGTTATATTCCATGTTATGCTGCCGGTTGAGTTGCCTATGTTGACGAATGAGCCTGTGTGGTTTGCTTCATACTGATAAGTTATTGTATCGGTATCATTGTCCACGCTTCCGCCGGCTGTGAATGTGAAGGCCGATGATGAGTTGGCTTTCAATATGTCTGATGTGACAAATGCGGGCATTGTAGGCGGCGTGTCCTGTACTGTAAAGTTTGTCGAGTTCATTGCGCCGCCGCTCGTGAAGCCGTCGCTGGGTGTGACTTGGCATCTTATGCTGTCTCCTCTGTTGAATTGCGTTGTTCCGTCAAGTGTGCCTGCTGTCTGTCCGGGGATTATCGTGTTGTTTATGAGCCATGCGAAAGCGTGCGATACGGCATCGCCGTCGGCGTCAGAACCTCCCGCCGGGGTGCATGTTATTGTCGAGTTTGTATAGAACGGGTCTGTTGAGAGCAAGGGCGTTCCTGTTGTGGGAGGCGTGTTTGAAACCTGGACTGTTACGCTGCTCAGATTGGCTGATGCCGCCCCGTGCGCGTCGCTTGACACGGCTTCCGCAGTCCAGTTGTCAAAGTGAACGAGATTTGTTATTGTCATGTTGGACGACACGTTTGAACCGGATGCCACGCCCGTCATGTTAGTAAGCGCGAAGAGGCCGCCGTTCCTGTAGAACTTGAACAGCACGCTGCCCGAGTCGCCGTCCGCATCCGAATAGAGAGTTGATACGCTAAGGTTGGCCGTAACATTGAGCAATGCCGTTATTGAAGGCGGAACAATCGTCGGGTTGGTGTTTACCGCTTGAACCGTAACGTTGACAAAGCTTCCGAATCCTTTTGCCGTGTTGTACGGCCTTATCTCGGCCGTTATGTTGTCGAAGTGGGCAAATGTTCCGTTGTAAGTATTGGTGGTGTTCGAGCCATTGGCCACGCCAAGAACCGTGTTGTTAGTCACGAAATCACCGTTCCTGTACCAGAAGAACGATATGTTGGCTATTGCTGTGGTCGTGGAATCCAGGACTGCTGACGCCGTTATAGTGTCGGTTATATTCGGCAGCGAAGGCAATATACCGGCTGACATTACCATAGGCACGCTGTGCGGGTTGAACTGCACAGTCACTTCCACGATGTTCATGTTACCGGCTGTGTCGTTCGCCCGTATCCTCAGGGTGTTTTGCCCTTCTGCGAGCAGCACGCTAGAAACCGTGTTGCATGCAAAGGTCGCGTTCACTCCGCTAAGCTCCGCGATGCACATGTCCACTGCCTCGTTGAATGTAGCATTAAGTGTCACGTTGGCAGTGAAGTTATATGTTATCTGAACCGGCGAGTTTACGGTTATCTGCGGCAGCGTCCGGTCGGACGCAAATGATGCCGAAATATCGTCTGTCATGACGTTGCCTGACGTGTCCGTGGCAGATGTTATGCTTACCGTGTGAGGGCCGTCAGGGACCGATGAATTTATCTCTATGCTGCCGCTCCAGAACGTGCCGTTCAGCATGCTGCCAGACACCTGCGTGGAATTGAAATAAACCTGCGTTCCGGTGGCGTTTTCGCTGAATGTTATGTTAATTGGGTATGAGCCTGCCTTCAGCGGTGTGTTGATGCCGGATGTGAACGCCACTACCGGCCTGACTTTGTCGGCGGGCAGCACGCTCCCGGAAGTAATGCTGTTGTTTGTTGTCTTGTCGTTGAGGAGTTGTCCTTGAACAAATGAGACGATTGGCGTCTCATTGCTATCAAAGGAGGACTTCTCCTGAACTGATATGTTAACTATACCTATTGAAGCCCATGTCCTGTTGGCGTTTATTATCGTGTATCCGGCAACGGAGAAATCACCGCCAAGGAGGTTGACGCTTATCGTTTCAAGAGCCTCGGTGAATGTCACTGTTATGTTGTCTATCTTCCCGTTCCCGTCGCTATCACGCGTCGTTGCATTTGTCATGTAAGGCGGCGCTCCGTCCGCGACGGCCAGATTTGGAGCTCCTATCAGGTTGTTTCCTGACGCATCCGCAAGGTAGCCTGCCAGGACGCTGAGCGTCGGCGTTGCATTCGTGTCGAACGAGGAGTTTTCCGTGAACCCGAGCTGGAGCATCAGGGTGCTGGACGATGTTACGTTAAGGACGCCAGTATTGTTTGCCAGAACCCGTGATGGTGATATGAAAGACGGATTTGAGTAGCCGCTTATGGAAAAGCCGTCGGACGCTGTTATGAGGTTACCGACCAGGTTGTTTATGGGCTCGCTGAAGTTAAGCATCAATACATCTATCTTCCCGTTCAAGTTCGTGTCATTAGTCTTTGCCGCCAGCAGGATAGGTCTTGCTTTGTCAGAAGGCGTTATGTTCTGCAATAACGGATTGCCTGAAAGGTCCCTTATCGTCGGCGATGTTATGCCGACAAGCGGTGTTGAGTTGGTGTCAAAGCCGTCTTCTGTTATAGTGAGCGAAAGGTTTGTCACGTTGAACGAAGAGTAAGCGCCGGTAATTGAGTATCCTGCCACGGATATTCCGGCTGCCGAAGTGACGTTCACGGGCTCGCTGAACTGGAACTCTATCCTGTCAATCTTACCGTTGGCGTTCGTGTCATTTGTGAAAGCAGTTGCCGTGGGGGAGCTTGAGTCTATTATGAATGTCGCGTTGCTGGTGTCGCTGCCGGTGTTCTGCACGACATCCGAAGCGTTCACCCTGACTACGGCCTGGTTGGAATTTATCGCTGGAATTGTCCATAAGTATGAATTGCCGTTCTGCTCGGTTGCGATTGTTGCCCATGATGTGCCGCCATTTGCGGAATATTCAAGTGTAACATTGCTGGTCGCAAGCCCGGAAGCGTCCGAAGCTGCCCATTGGATGCTGAATGAAGAGCTGCCTGAAAGAACTTCCCCCCCGTTCGGCGCCATAACCGACACTGAAGGCGCTGCATTGTCCTCAGCGAACTGAAGCGAAGACGAGTTCGAGTTGCCGACGTTGTCGAAGACTGTGACATTTATCGTGCCGTTCCCGTTATCGGACAAATCTATAGTGTAGTTGAATTCCCATGGCGATATTGTGCCGCTTCCCATGTCACTGAACGCAGGATAGAATGTCGCGTTCCTGAAGCCGGAGCCTGACTCATTTGAGTTTCCACGCGCCGCCGCATTTTGTGCTGAAGGCATTGAAGAGCTGTAAACCAGCCCACCTGTCGCGTTGACATGCATGTAGTTTGATGTTTCGTTCCATTGCATCGCTATCGTGGGCGCCATGCCGTCAAGCATTATTATTATTGATGACCTGTTCTCGAGTCCCGCTTTGTCCGTGCATACGGCAGTTACGTTTACAACAGAGTCGTTTGTTGCGGTAATACCATTAAAAGTGAAGCCGAGTACAGCCGAAGACGCGTTGTATCCTGCGCCGCTGCCTGAGTTGCTTGCCGTTGTCGAGTTGAATATCGTAGTGCATATTTGTATTCTTGATGTGGTGTCGTTTGCCGTTGCGTTGAACGAAAGGCTGCTGTGGGCAGACAGCCTGAACCATATGTCGGTCCCGTTTATGAATTCCGGCGTATCTGTCGTTGCAAGGCTGGTTATGAAAGGCATGACAGTGTCAATTGTGGTGTTGGCATCAGCCAATGCTGGAACTGCCTCGATGTTTCCTGCATTGTCTCTCGCGACGGTGTAGAACTCGTAGAAGCCGTCTCCAAGAAGCGTCGCGTCAAAGTTGAACGTGCCGTTTGTCGTGTTTTCATATGTTGTGTATGAGCCGGACTGGTTTATCCTGTAGTATAAAGTCACGTTCTGGATGCCCGACGTCTGGACGGAATCGTTCGCCAAATAGGGCAGCTGGAAGACTCTTGCCGTTTTGTATGGTGATGTCAGGTTCACAGAGGAAACCGGCACTTCGGTGTCCACGAAGAACGTGTACGAGGCGCTTCCTACGTTTCCCGGGACGTCGAACGCTCTTACTGATACAGTGTGCTGCCCATCTGCAGCAGATGAGAGCGTGAATGAATAATTCAGATTCATGTCATTTCCGTAGCTTCCGTTGAGAGCCGGGAGCGAGACCGGAGCACCGCCATCAAGGGAATAGTCGCCGGATTGAATGTTGGTTGTGCTGTCGGAAAAAGGTCCGCTGAAGCTGAGGTTGTCCGTCTTGGCTGTGTTGTTTATTGTAGTGGAGAATAGGATGTTTATGGATACTGAAGGCTGGGTCTTGTCTACCGTGAACGAGAGGCCGCTTGTAGCGGTATTGTTTGCAGCGTCCGAGCAGAACACGTTTATCGTATGTGAGCCGTCGGAAACGGGCGAGATGTCTATAGTTCCCGTGAACGAGCCGCCTGTCTGCGGCAGCGATACGTTGGCACTGGAATCAATATTATAGGTGACTGTTCTTGGAGTGTTGTCGGTGCAGGTTACGTTAAGAACGGTATTGGTCCTGACGGGCGATGCAGGCGTTATCGACGAGCTTATTATTGCCGGGGCTGATGTGTCGGCTGTCTGAATGTTGGCATTGACAACGGCGGCGTCCGTCGGGCCGTCGTTGCTTGACGCGACTGTCATGCCGTTGAGCGGGATCCCCATCTGTAGAGTCTTTCCGTTTGCTGAAACGGTGATGTCCGCGGTGACGAAAATCCTCCTGCCGCCCGCCTGAATCAAAAAGCCGTCGGTAAGGTTCCATTTCGTCGGGCTTATTGCAGACGGGATTCCTATCTGCTTGTCGATGAACCTGTCGAATATGCCGTTGCTGTCCGTGTCATTCCATGCCTTGAACGACACGCCGTCGGTGTCTGTTGCTGTGCCGGAATTCTCGAATACAACGCCTATGGCTTTGTCAATCCTCTTGTCGACCGTGCCGGCATTCGTCGTGTCGTCGTATATGTCGGATGTCGCGTCAAAAGTTGCTGTGCCGGCAAATTTTGCGTTTCCCCAAGTGTTGCCAAGCAGGGAGCCATCAGCAGGCGCGCTCCCTGTCATCACGATGTCGGTTCCTGAGTTGAATATTCCGTTTCCGTTGACGTCGTAGATTATTGCCTGGCTGCCTGAATAGGATTCGCCGGTGCTCGCGTTGACGAAGTAGGTGCTTGCGTTGAACGCGCTCAGAGCATATCCGGACCATGTGTCAATGGAGCCGTCGCGGAGAATAGTGTCCTCGGCGCCGCCGTTGGTACCGTCAGGAAGTGTCACGTTCAGCACAAGGTTATATTGGGAAACCTTGAAATACGCCGCAGGAGCGCCGCCGTTGGTGAAGTTTGACGATGTCGAGGCCAGGACCGACAGCGAGAATGCGATTATGAATGACGCCGCAACCATGAAGATGCCTATGCTCTTCAGTCCCTTCATCCCGTTGTATTTTACGTCGTTGCCCGCAGCTGACAATGCGTACGAAAAAATTCCAAAGATGTATGACACCCCTCTTCAATAATGAAAATTCCAATCTATATAAGATTAATTTGAGTTTTGTCCTAAAAAAATTGCAAGGTTTCTGTGTTTCATTTGTAATTGGCAATGAAAACCTTTAATTTCTTTGAAGTAACTACAAAAAATGTTCTAACTTTTGCGTAAGAAATGCTTAAATAGACTGTTACTTTAGAGTAATCTAGGATTTTTGTAATGTTTTGAGATATGAGAGGTGTTTCAGTGGTAATGGAAACAGTTCAGATAAGATTGACAGAAAGGCAGATAAGGAATATCGATGTTCTGGTGAAGAAAGGCGTCTATCCTAACAGGAGCGAGGCCGTCCGCGACGCCGTGCGCAAGCTCGTAGACATCGGCATGGAATAAAATATCCTATTCAAGCAGGCTGTTGACGATTTCTTCCGGGCTGAACTCCTTCAAATCTTCGTAATTTTGCCCCGTTCCCAGATATAGTATCGGCTTCTTCGACGTGTGCGCGGCCGACAGCGCCGCCCCGCCCTTGTCGTAGACGTC
>JACPAH010000027.1 GCA_016180925.1 Candidatus Aenigmatarchaeota archaeon | reverse complement strand
AGAACCCACGGCTCTCTGAGATCTCAAAGAATTCTGAGAGAATTCTTTGCAGAGTTCTCATCTGCTGAATGGCATTCTTCAATGCCATTAGCATCTCAATGGAATCTTATTCCGTTGCAGACTTATCAACCTCCTCTCCTATAGAAGTGTATAATTTTGCAGAAAGAAGCGAGGCACGCCCGGGGTTGGCGCATGAGATGCATGAAGTTTGTCCGCCTTCATCGCTCCACCCAGCGCTCCCATGAGCATTATTTCCATAATTTAGTGCTGCTTCCTTCCGGATCTCGCACGGTTCATCATAAAAACAATCCCACGGGTCTGGGCTTCTACGCTTTGAAGACGGGCTCCATACATTGCATGAGCCGCCCCCGGACTTCGGCCCTGCCTGAAGCGGATTTGCATTCGTCGTCCGGCGCAAAAATGAACCAACGCGCTCCGCGCGCTTATGGCCTTTTGCGCAGGTCTGTAACAAGCGGCCGCTACCCACCCGGCCTAGCCTCAAGAAAATATTCCGCCGGCAAATTATTAAAGGAGCAGGGACAAACAGAAAATGGCACACCATGAGGAAATTCTCTTTCAGCCGGACAGAAATAAGGGAGATACTGATATCGACCGCAGTCCTGTCGGCGGCGTTCGCCGTGGCGTTCTCCAACGGCATACTTAATATAAGCATTGAACAGTTCCCTGTCATGATACTGTTTTCCTTTATTTCAGTCGGAATAGGATTTCTGGCTCACGAGCTCATAGGCCACAAGCTCATCGCGCAGTATTTCGACCTCTTTGCCGAATACAGGATGTGGAAGAACGGCCTTGTATTGGCTTTGCTTTCCTCCCTGGCAGGATTCGTCTTCGCTGCTCCGGGGGCGGTCATGATAAGCCGCAGCATAGACCTCTGGGGCTCCCATGTCCCCGTCACGAAGAAAAGGATGGGAATAATCGCGATGATGGGCCCGGTGGTCAACCTGGTCCTTGGCGCGGTGTTCTTCGTCCTGAATGCGCTGGCGCCGTCCAGCCTGTTCACAATAGCGATGCAGGTCAACATATGGCTCGCGCTCTTCAACATGCTCCCGGTGCCGCCGCTCGACGGCTCAAAGATACTGGCGTGGGACAAGAGGATATGGGCAGGACTATTTGCCGTGCTGATAGCGGCTTTCTTCTTCCTGTAAGACATGAAAAAACTATAAAATCAATTTGATACGTCTTAAAATATCGACCAAACTACCATACTTCTATGTATATGATAAAAATGACGCCCACCGCCGAAGAAGACTTGAAGGCTTTTGACCGCGGGTTGCAAAAAAGATTCTTTGAAAGGCTGGAAAAACTGAAGGAATACCCTTATGTGTATGGCAAACCTCTCAGAAAGCCGTTGGCGGGCAGATGGGAAATTAGATTTGAAAAGCGGTGGAGAGTAGTTTATGTGATAAATGAGAAAGACAAACAAGTAGAAATAGTTGCCATATGGCACAAAGATGAATTCTAGATATCCAGTTCCTTCTTTATATGCTCTAGGGATTTCAGCTTTCCTTCAAGTCTCTCTTTTTCACCCTTCTTTATTTTCTTCATGGCATCCGGGTTAGATAGGGTCTCTATTGTAGCAAGCATGCTTTCGTATTCATCAGTAGATATCGTTATCCATGCCGATTCGTGCTTTCCTTTGAATATTATTTCACTCATAAGAATTAACTATATTGGGTATATTTATAAGGTTTACAATACAGTGAGCTTGCCGAACTTCCCGACGGAGAGCTGGAGGGTGTCCTTCCATTCGTTGACGTAGCCGTTCTCTATCTTGATGGTGTCGCCTTCCTTGACCTTGTCGATTTCGTCCCCCCACAGAACAAGCATGATGCTTCCGGAGTCGTCCTCGACTATCGCGTTGCAGACCCTGTTGCGGCCGAACTTCGTGTTCACGTCACGGGCCTCCTCCTTCTGGACAACCTTGCCCTCGATGTCCACCTTCTTGCTGCCGTTGACGAGCTCCGATATTTTTCCCATAGGATTTATTCGGGGCAAAAGCTTATATTCTTGTTTTCAGCAGCGGATAGTAGTTGAATTTCATTGTCGTATGATGGCGGACGTAGACCTATACGTGTGTTCACGTACAGGTCAGCTAGAGGCATTGTGAAAACACAATGCCCCTCACGTCCGTCATCATCATACGTTTACGAAATTCAGCAGCGGATAGTTTATTTATCCAGGCCCCGCCAAATAGTAAAAGGTGATAATATTCCTGACATAGTTGTAGGCAGGGACGACGATGATGTGGAGAAATACGGGAAGAAGGGGACTATATTCATAGGCAAGCATATTGTCGGGACAGGGGAGGACGCCCACCTCACGTCTCCGGTCCTCTTGGACGTGCTGAGGCCGCACATACTCTGCCTGATGGGGAAGCGCGGCAGCGGGAAGTGCCTTGACGGTGATACCCTTATTACCCTTTCTGATGGCTCCCAGGCCGCCATAAAAGATATTGCAGAACGAAAAGAAGATGTATTATCCTTAGATGATAAGCTCAAGATTGTAGGTGCTGGAAAAACTGATTTCTTCTCCAGAAAAACAGACAGGATGATAAAAATAACCCTTAGAAGCGGAAAGGAGATAAAACTGACTCCTGAACATCCACTTCTTACTGTGAAGGGGTGGAAGGAAGCCCGCGATTTGGGTATTGGAAGCAGAATAGCAACTCCTAGAAGGATTTCAGCTTTTGGTAATTATGAGATGCCAGAACATGAGGTAAAGCTCTTGGCCTATTTAATTGCAGAAGGTCATACAAAGAAAATCGTTCTTTTCTCCAATTCAGACGAGAGGATAGTAAATGATTTCAGAGACGCTTTGTATAAATTCGACAGCTCGCTTGTTCTAGTTAAGGAAAAGGAAAATCATTATAGGGTTTCATCACCAAACTGGAAAGGTCATATCGTAATTAATAATGCATTAAAGAATGAAAAGGGCCAGTTTTTAAAAGGAAGTAGATGTATTCCAGAAACAAGGGGTATAAGAAAACTCATTGAAAGAGAAAAACTTTTCGGCCTTCTTTCAACACAAAAATTCCTTTCAGATAATATTATGAAACTTAGAAAGGAGCATATGGCGCTTTTCCTCAGCAGACTTTTCAGCTGCGACGGGAGCATTTATAATCATGGTATATGGCAAATATCCTATGCATCATCTTCAGAACGTCTCATAAGACAGATACATAGCCTTTTGCTGCGTTTTGATATAGTATCCAAGTTGAGAAAAAAGAAAATAAAGCTTGGAAAAAAAGAATTCCGGTCATATGAGCTAGTCATAAATTCCGAAAATACCCTGAAATTCATCGGAAAAATAGGATTCTTTGGACGGAAAGAGGAAAGGCAGAAGACGGCTGTCAAAGAAATAACGTCAAAATTGAGAAATCCTAATGTAGATACCGTGCCGCAGGAAATATGGGAAATGTACAGGCCGAAGAACTGGGCTGCGATAGGCAGAGCCATGAATTATGCTCATCCTAAGGCTATGTGCGAAAGGGTCCATTACAGTCCTTCGAGGCAGACCCTGCTCCAAATAGCCAGACATGAACAAAGCGAATATCTAACTGCGATTGCAGAGTCTGACATCTTCTGGGATGAAATAGTGAGAATGGAGCTCATGGAAGGGGATTTTACCGTCTATGACATATGCGTGCCGGAGCACCACAACTTCGTGGCCAACGACATAATAGTTCATAACAGCTACTCGGCCGGAATAATCGCCGAGGAGATATCGAAGCTCGGGGAAGGGATAAAGCAGAACCTCTGCGTCCTCATAGTGGACCCGCAGGGAGTCTTCTGGACCATGAAGTCCCCCAGCGAGAAAGACATGCTCGTGCTGAGGGAATGGGGACTCGAGCCGGCCGGCTTCGACATAAGCGTCTACATACCGGAGGGGCAGGAGAAGACGTTCGCCGAGGCCGGGGTGGACTACGACTCGACTTTCACGTTCGCGCCCGGCGAGCTCTCTGCCGACGAATGGATGTCGGTCTTCGGGATAGAGCCCATGAGCCTGAGCGGCATACTGCTCCAGAGGGCGGTGGAAAAGATGGCAGGCAGCTACACGATAGACGACATAATAAACAGGATATCAGACGAGCCCGGCTTCGAGAAGGAGAAGCCGGCGCTGCAGAACTACTTCCTGGGCGCGAAGTCGTGGGGGATATTCGGCACCAGCAAGGCGCCGGAAGTCCTGGTGCCCGGGAAGATAAGCATACTTGACGTGAGCCTGTCGCCGGCCAACGTGAGGTCGCTCCTGGTCGCGCTCATATCGAAAAAGATATTCCTGGAGAGGGTAAAGGCGAGAAGGCAGGAGGAACTCGCGGACATAGAGTTGACGCGCATAAAAAGGGTTCCGATGCCCTGGCTCATAATAGACGAGGCGCACAACTTCATGCCAAATGAAGGCATCACGCCCTCCACCGAGATACTGAAGAAGATAGTGAAGGAGGGAAGGCAGCCCGGAATAACGCTTGCCCTTGTCACGCAGCAGCCCGAGAAACTCCATCCGGATGCACTGTCGCAGTGCGACATGATAATATCCCACAGGCTCACCTCCGAGAACGATGTGAAGGCATTGAAATCAATAATGCAGACCTACATGCTTTACGACATAGAGAAATACCTGAACGAGCTGCCGAAGCTCAAGGGAACGGCAATAATACTCGACGACAACTCGGAGAGGCTCTACAAGATACGGATGAGGCCGAGGCAGTCATGGCACGCCGGTTCCAGCCCAATCGCTTTATGAGCAAAGAATATCCTGAATATTTTCTTGGAGCACTATAATCCCGATTCTGAGAAGAATGGCGGCGGCGCAGGCGGGCACAGCTTCACGTCCTCTACATCCCCCGACACCACCCTGGCTTCGTTCCTGCAGCCCACGCTTGTTATGCACACCGACACAGCATCCGGCGCAATGCTCGGGAAGTTCCAGAAGCAGGTTTTCCTGATGCCGTCGATGTAAACCTCGACATCCTGCGTCTGCACAACACTGATACCGGTATTCCTGACTGCGACGGTGTCGCTTCCTATGCTTTGTATGTAAAGCGCCTTCCCTACATAGCCTGCAAATACCGACGGCGACGGCGGCAGCCCGGAACTTTTAGCGTCGAAAGCCGCGATGATCAATGCGGATGTAGCGACAAGCATGAATACGATGAACATCACCGCGACAACCGCAATCTTTGACATCATACCGCTCCATTGACCAGCAAAAACAAGGCGCCCGCCAGCAATAACATTATTGCGGCGCTGATTAAAATTATTTTCATCCCCCTTTTCACGCCCTTTTCGGCGAAGCCCCATGCAAGCCCCACGACGAGCCCGCCGAAATGCGCTATATATGATATGTTTGACGACGCGTCGGTAAAAAAGCCGTAGATGTTGTAAAATATATACATTATGCCTAGAAACGCCAGAGGAATCGGGACGACCATGGGGTATACGGACAGGTCGGTGGGCCTCACAATCATCCCGAGACCCAGAAGCGCGAATATGCCGCCGGAAGCCCCTATGCTTACGACGCCGGCTGGATATATCAGGAGCGACACGAAGTCCCCGGCGAACGAGCCCATGAAGAACACGGCAAGCATTTTCGTTTTTCCCAGCTCGCCCTCGACCGCCAGGCCGACGAACAGCAGCACGAGGACGTTCGAAAGCAGGTGGGCCAGGCCGCCATGGAGGAAAATCGACGTGACAAGGACTTCGGGGTGGGAGGCAAGGTTGTTCCCGGAAAATCCGAACCTCCCGAAGACATCCTGGCCGTACAGCGACGTCGCCGCAAATACGGCGAGCAGTGCGAGCACGAGAAGGTAAGTGACTTTCATTTCAGAAGAGTATGGATATTATGGCTTTTATAGTGAACCAAATAAATAATCCCGACAAGAATTATTTGATTCACATATGCTCAAAGAGCGAAGCTCTTTGGCATCTCGGAAGACTTCGTCTTCCGCAGATAGTCAGCAAAGGTATAATATCCCGCTTATTTCTTTGCATGACTATAAGCCATACCCTCTTCAAAGAGCAAAGCTCTTTGCAAAGAGCAAAGCTCTTTGAGATGCTGAAAACCGAAGGTTTCCTCAGAGGAATGACATCCCTCTGGGATGCCAAAAACTTTCAGTTTTTGAGCATTCACGCATTTGAAATCTGCAGAATTCCATTGCTTTCAAGCAGTGGTATAGAGTGGAATTCTGAGATGCTCAATGAACTGGTTGTACTTCAACAAGCCACCGTCTTTAGACGGTGGTCATTGACATCAAAGTCAGGCTTTGTTATGATTCTAAGAAGATGGCGGCGCATGAATTATAGTCATGCAAAGAAATATTTAGGATATTAGTTTCTTTGCTGACTATATGTGAAACAAGTAAATCATATCCTGTTTATTTACTTGTTTCACTATAAATCTTTATGACGCCGGAGCCTACAATCCTCGGCATCCTGTCCTGGGAGACGACCAGGCACCTGCCGCCCCTTTCGTACGCGACGCTGCCTTCCAGGGAAACCGAGAACGGCGACATGCATGTTATCTTCCCTGAAACCGCCTGCAGCCCCACGACGCATATGACGGCCTTGTTCTCGGCGAGCGCATGCTTGGAATGAGAGTTCCTCGAGAAGTCCATCGCGAGATTGCCGGAAACTTCCATCTTCCCGCCCGATATCACGCAGCCTCTTGACACGTCTTCGACGCCGGCCCCCTTGATTGCAAGGCCAACGCGGCTCCCGGGCCCGGCCGATTTCACGTCCACATCCTGGCACTGTATGCTCTTCACCGATATCTCCTTCCCCGAAGGATAAAGCATGAGCTTGTCGTACTGTTTCAGCGTGCCGCGTTTCACAAGCCCCAGGACGACAGTCCCCACGCCCCTGACATCAAAACAATTGTCAACCGGAACCAGAAGGCTGCCCTCCGGGTCTCTCTCCACCGAAATGCCTGAAAGCTTTTCCGCAAGTTCCTGCGCAGATGAAACCAACCCGTAATCTTTCAGCGACGTTTCCCTTGATATGTTCCTCAGCGCATCGTGCATGTGCGAAGGGGCGATGAAAAACCCTCTCTGAGAGCGCATTTCGTCAAGAAGGATTATGGCCTCGCCTACCGACGGCGTCAGCGATACGGCAGAGATGACATGGACATCAGCCATCGCCGCCGCCTGGGCCATCACCTGTATCTTCGGAGAAATTATATTTCTCCTGTCCGACACAGGCGCCACGAAAGTGAAAACACCGCCCGGCGTGCGCAGGTTCCTCATTTCGATATCATTGGTCGTTCCGCCCTTCCCGAGCTCCTTCATTATATCCACGTCTCCGAGAACGGCTACAGTGATGTCCATCTGAAAAATAGCAGTGAAAAGCTTTTATCCTGCTTGGCTTTCATTCGTACCTCAGGGCTTCTATGGGGTCGAGGCGCGCCGCGCGCCATGCAGGATAGGAGCCTGACACGGCACCGACAGCAGTGGAAAAGACGAGCACGCCCGCGATTACCGTCATGTCGAGCATCACGCTGAGGGACAGGCCGAGGAAGCTCACAGAGGCGCCTGCAAGGCCGAACGATATCGCATAGCCTATGACGGTTCCCGCGATGCCTCCGAGGAGGCCGACCACAGAGGATTCCAGCATGAACATCCCGAGTATGCGCTGGTTCGTGGCGCCAAGCGCCTTCATCACGCCGATTTCCCCCGTTCTCTCTATCACCGCCATCAGCATGGTGTTCATGATGCCGAAGCCCGCCACAAGGAGCGATATCGCCGCTATACCCACCATAACCTCGCGAAAGAATATTCCAGCGCAGCGAAAACTATTTTAATGTCCGGCAGGAATGAGTAAAATACTGAAGATTGCACGGCTGGACACCGTACAATAAGAAATATAAGCTCATTTCAAGTCTGGACAACTTGAATTGAACCTGCGGATTTGGACTTCAAAATTGCTGGACACAATTTTGAAAAGTTAGTGGACTTTTTCTTTAAGACAAATATGCATGGCAATATAAAAAGGATTTTCCATGGCAAAAAATATACGTTGCAGAATATGGATAATGACGCACGGAGATGATTGAGATGGCAGATTTCAGCAATATTTCTGATTTTGAAGCGGTGAAAGCACGGATAGCCGTTGTCGGCTGCGGAGGCGGAGGCAACAACACCATAACGGCCCTTTACACGAAGGGCATAAGCGGTGCCGCAACGCTTGCAATAAACACCGACGCAAAGCACCTTACCATAACGAAGGCCGACAAGAAGATACTTATCGGCAAGAGCCTCACGAAGGGCCTGGGAGCAGGCGGATTCCCGGAAGTAGGGAAGAACGCGGCTCTCGAAAGCAAGGGGGAGATAAGGCAGGCGCTGGACAAGGTAGACCTGGTCTTCATCACCTGCGGCCTCGGAGGCGGCACCGGCACCGGCTCAGCGCCCGTAATTGCGAGGATTGCCCGGGAAATGGGGGCAATCGTGATAGCCGCGGTGACTCTGCCTTTCAAGCTCGAGGGAGCCAGGATACACAAGGCGGAGGAAGGGCTGGCGGCGCTCAGGCAGAACTGTGATACAGTGATAGCCATAGAGAACCAGAAGCTTCTCAAGCTGGCCGGGAACCAGACCCTGAAGAAGGCCTTCAGCGTGGCCGACGACCTTATTGCAACAATGATAAAGGGCATAACGGAGACGATATCCGAGCCTTCCCTTGTAAACCTGGATTTCGCTGACGTAAAGACTGTCATGCGGAGCGGCGGAGTCGCTTCCATAGGGATAGGCATATCCGAATCGCCTGACAGGGCCAGGGAGGCGGTGAGCCTTGCCCTCAACAACCCGCTCATTGACGTCGATTACACCGGAGCCACGGGCGGCCTGATACAGGTCATAGGCGGCGAAGACATGAGGCTTGAAGAAATAAACAAGGTCGGCGAAATTGTTTCGTCCTACCTGAATCCTACAGCGCAGGTGATGTGGGGCGCCCGCATCATGCCTGAATTCAACCACAAGCTGCAGGTCATAACCATCATAACAGGAGTGAAATCGCCTTACATACTCGGTCCGGCTGCAAGACAGTCCCAGAGACCGGACCTCGGCATAGAGATGCTCGGAAAATAAATTATCATTTCACTGACCACACCCCAAGAGTCGGCCAATGTGAGCGATAAGCGCTATCTGCGCTGATGCGTTCATATTAGTCACGCAGCCGGCAATCCAGTCTTTCGGCCCCTACGGGGCTTTGAGGCGGGCTGCCGGCTGCTAGACTCATTTTTTCTCCCATCAAAGAATTTAACATTGAGTTTGTTATTATTACAATGAAGATAGATTCCGACACGATAAAGCACATAGCTTCTCTCGCAAGGCTCAACATCACGGCGGCCGAAGCCAGGCAATACCAGAAAGACATCGAAGAGATACTGAAGGCTTTTGAAATCCTTAATTCAATGCCGTCCGAGTCGGAGCCGTCATTCCAGCCGGTTCCCGTGGAGGCGGCGCTGCGCGAGGACGAGAAGGAGGAATGCATAAGCAGGGATGCTGCGCTTTCCAACACAAAGCACAAGGAAAAAGGATTCTTCAGGGGGCCGCGTGTTGTATGAAAAACGAAATGGATTTCGTTTTTGGAATATTGATATCAGGTGACAGGGTATGAAGTATAATATTTCTGTGTCTGAATTCATACGCAAGAGCGAAAACGGCGGCATAGACTATGATGGGTTCATGAGCGCCTTCCGCGAGGAGCTTTCAAAATGGAAAGGCCATAATTTCCTGCGGCTGACAGGCGACATGTCATGCCAGCCGAAAAAAGGCCTGTACGGGCTCCCGGTCTCGGTGAAGGACTGCATATGCGTGAAGGGAATGGAAAGCTGTGCCGGCTCGAAGATACTGAAGGGATACGTGCCGCCTTTCGACGCCACAGCTGTCAGCCGGGTGAAAGACGAAGGCGGAAATATCATAGGCAAGACAAACCAGGACGAATTCGGGTTCGGCACGTTCTCAACGAACTCCGGATACGGCGTGCCGAAGAACCCCCATGACAAGGAACTGGCATGCGGCGGCTCCTCGGGAGGAAGCGGCGGACTGACGGCGGCTCTTGACATGCCTCACATAAGCCTCGCCGAAAGCACCGGGGGCAGCATAACCGCTCCGGCGGCTTTCTGCGGCGTCGTAGGCCTTACGCCGAGCTACGGCCTCGTTTCGAGATACGGCCTCATAGACTACGCGAACTCGCTGGACAAGCTCGGCACGATAGCGAAGAACGTGCACGACGCCGCTTTGATGCTGTCGGTGATAGCAGGCCACGACGGCATGGACATGACGTCGCTCCCGGCGCAGAGGCAGAACTACCTGCAGCATATCGACGGCGGGGCGAAGATGAAAATAGGCGTGCCCAAGGAATATTTCCTCAACGTGGACGACGAGATTGAAAAGAACGTGTGGGACGCGATAAAGAAGCTTGAGAGCGAGGGCGCCTCTTACACGGAGATATCGCTGCCGCACACCAAGTACAGCCTCGCCGCATATTATATAATAGCAACTTCAGAGGCGTCGACGAACCTCGCAAGGTACTGCGGCATGAGGTACGGCCTCCATGGAAAGCTTGAGGGGAACTCCAACGAATATTTCTCCAATATCCGCAGCGAAGGTTTCGGGCAGGAGGCGAAGCGCCGCATCATTCTCGGGACATTCGCCAGGATGTCGGGATACAGGGAGCACTATTACATCAAGGCCATGAGGATACGGACGCTTGTCATAGAGGACTTCAAGAGGGCGTTCAAGGGGGTTGACGTGATTGCGGCGCCGTCGATGCCGGTGCTCCCGCCGAAGTTCTCCGACATAGAAAAGCTCACGCCGCTCCAGCAGTACCAGATGGACGTCCTGACAGTGCCCGCCAACCTTGCCGGAATACCCATGATATCGGTGCCGTGCAAAAACAAATTTGCCGGGCTGCACATTCTCGGGAACCACATGCAGGAAGGCAGCGTCATAAGGGCCGCCGCTGCATACGAGGCGATAAGATGAAGATGGCGCCAGGAAGGAAAATAGACAGGTTCATGCTGAAAGACGGGAGGGAAGTTGTAGCCAGGCTGCCGAGGAAAGGCGACGAGAGGAAGATGATGAGGTATATCAATGAACTGGCAGAGGAAAAGGCGTACATATCCGTGGAGAAAAAGAAGACGATTAAGGACGAGAAAAAGTTCCTCCGCGAACTCCTGGCGGGAATGAAATCTGGAAAGAAAACCGCATTTGTTTTCGAGTCTGGTGGAAGGATAATAGCCATGGCTGATTCCTGCAAAGGCGCCTGCGACAAGGACGGGCACGTGTGCAAATTAGCCCTTGGCGTGCTGAAGGATTTCAGGGGCGCAGGCCTAGGAAACTTGATAATGAGGATGCTCATTGATGCGTCGCGCAAAAAGCTGAAATGCAGAGTCGCGCGGCTGTCCGTATACGCGCCGAACAAACCGGCAACCAGCCTCTACAGGAAGCACGGCTTCAGGGTGGCCGGCAGGATACCGAAAGGCATCAGGCATTGCGGAGAATACATAGACGAGATGATAATGGTGAAGGAGATATAGGATGAAAATAGGACTTGAAGTGCATTGTCAGTTGCTGACGAAGACGAAGCTCTTCTGCGGGTGCGAGAACGGCTTCAGCAGCGAGCCGAACACGAGGGTTTGCGAGTACTGCATCGGGCTTCCCGGAAGCAAGCCGCGCGTCAACAGGCAGGCCGTGGAAATGGCGCTGAGGATAGCAACGGCGCTCGGATGCAGGATACCAAAGGAGACATTCTTCTCGAGGAAGTCGTATTTCTACCCTGACATGGGAAAGAATTTCCAGGTCACGCAGTACGAGATGCCCCTGGCAACAGACGGAAAGCTTGCTGCCGCAGGAAAAGAGATAAGGATAAAGAGGATAAATGTGGAGGAGGATCCTGCCAGGATAGTGCACGAGGGCGGGAGCATTACAACAGCAAGCCATGTGCTGGTTGATTACAACCGTTCAGGCGCACCTTTGTGCGAAATCGTGACAGAACCTGATTTCAGCGGCCCGAAAGAGGCGCGCCTCTTCCTGCAGGAGCTGTCCACGATGCTCCAGTACCTGAATGCGTTCAATCCGGATATGGAGGGCTCAATGAGGGTCGACGCGAACATTTCCCTGGACCAGAAGGACATCCTTGAAAAGCAGAGCTTTTCAGGATCTCAGAGAAGTGCAGCTTCTCTGCAGACACCCGGCCTGAAGGGTTCGGAGCGCGTCGAGATAAAGAACATATCAGGCTTCAAGGACATCGAGAAGGCGCTGGAATACGAGGTAGTCAGGCAGCGCACTTCGTATTCGAGGAAAAAAGAGATAGTGCAGGAGACGAGGTCGTGGGATGCCGCCGCCGGCGTCACGAGAAGCATCAGGACAAAGGAAGGGGAGGAGGACTATGGCTATATTTTCGAGGGCGACATACCGAAGATACGCGTTGATGCGGCGATGCTCAAGAGCATAAGGGAGACGATGCCGGAATTCGCCCGCGACAAGGTCAGGAAGTACGCGTCGATGGGCATACAGGAGGAGCTTGCAGTCTCCATAGCGTCTGAACCTGACCTCGCCGAGATGTTCGAGAAGGTCATAAAGACGATTGACGCGGACTTCGCGGCGAGATGGTTTGCCGGCGAGATAAAGAAGACACTCAACTTCAGCAACATCAGGCTGAAAGACACCGGGATAAAGGAATCCCACATCACGAGGATGCTCCAGCTCGTGTACGACAGGCGGATAACTGAACGCACGGCCGAGATGCTGTTCAGGGACATGGTGAAAAAGCCCGAGGACCCAGAGGAAATGATGAAGAAGAGCGACGTCTCCATAATACACGACGAGGAGAAGCTCGAGGACATCATAAAGCATGTCCTTTCCGAGAACTCAAAAGCGCTGCTCGACTACAAGTCAGGGAGGAAGGAGTCGTTCAACTTCCTCGTTGGGCAGGTCATGAGGAAGACGCAGGGAAGGGGGGACCCCGTCGCGATAAGGAAGCTCCTCGAGCAGATGCTGAAGTGATATTTATATTCCCAGAAACAAAATGATTTCTATGAAGAAAAAGGCAAGGTTCTCATTGTCTTTCAGGAAAAGCCGCAATATCAGGGCAGCGCCCGGCTTCCGGAACCAGACGATGTGGCACAACCAGAAGACCTATGCGGCGGCGCTGCTGCTGATAATAGGCATCCTGGCGACGCCCATATACACAGGCTTCGCCGTTCACAACGAAGGCTCTATGCCTTCCGTGCAGAAGGAAGCCGCAGCCCAAAAGGAAGCGGTTGTATTGGATTCATGCACGGACACGGACGGCAATAACGCAGGGCTGAGGGGAACTCTCGCTGCGACAAGCGGCGGCACACCCTACGTTTTCGAGGACTCGTGCTCCGGCACCATACTGAAGGAATATTACTGCGACGGCACGAGGATGTCTAGCGTCCTGAAGAAATGCGCCAACGGATGTTCGGAAGGAAGATGCGTAGGATAGCGTTTTAATTCTCTTTTCTCCATTATTTAGTCAGGGCCCGTAGCTTAGCATGGATAAAGCGTCTGGCTTCGGACAGCCCTTTTTCATTGGAAAAGGGCACGAATCAGAAGAGCGGGGGTTCGAATCCCTCCGGGCTCATCGGCAATTTTACCTGAAGAAAAACCATTTTATCCGCCGCGGCGGAAGTAAATACATGAACATGCTGACATTCGCGGTGGCCATAGCTATCGTCACGGTTTCCACCGTTCTTCTGGTGACGCAGATAAACTTCCTCCTTGAGCCCGCCTACAACCAGTTCGAGGAGGGCAGGAGGTCGCTCGAAAATCTCGATGCCGAGATACGCTCATTGAGCGCGGAACCGGCGGGAGCAAAAAGGCTTGTGCAGTTCAGTGCAGGACTCGGGGCGCTTTCCTCCAGCGACGCTGCGGACACGATGGAATACAGGTTCCCGGGGCATTTTGTCGGCTCCAATTTCACACAGAATAACCTTAATTTTTCCTATGACGGTGACAGCCTAATAACGGTTAATTATTCCGGTTCCGTCGATATAATCGGCAATGCAAGCGGCTCCGGCAGGATGTCCGTGAGCCTTTCAAGGAGTGCCTCGGGCATACAGGTCGAGATAATATGAGAGCAAATTGTCAGGCAACAACGAGTTTCGTGTAGGAAATCTTCCTGTTGGTCTGGAGCTCGTTCGAGAAATTCCTTATTAAATCGGCCCTGCCGTTAAGGACGAAGACCTCGAGGCATTTGTCGTTCTTCAGGTTGTTGTGGACCTGCGTCTTGATGATTTTCTCGTACTTGTGCTTTATCTCGGTGATGTCATCTTCGGCGTTCTCGTCATGCACTGCGATGAGGATGCATTCCACCTCGCCTTCCAGGAAGTCCCTGGATTTTTTCTCGTCCAGAAGGGCCCGTATGCCTTCCCTCACGAGCTCCGAGCGGCCCGAGAATTCCATCTCCTTCTCCAATTTCAATATTTCGCTTAGCATGCCGTCATCCAGGGATATACTGATTATTTTCGCCATTATTAACCATATTTAAGCAAACTATTTATAGTTATTAACAATCACCTTTAAATTTAATAACAATGATATGTTACGATTATGGAAGAGAGCTTTCTTCTTGCTATCGGAAGCGTCATACTAGTAAGCCTGATATCATTCGTCGGCGTCCTGGTTATATCGGTGAAGGAAAGGTCGCTGAAGAAGCCGCTGCTGTACCTGGTGGGGTTCTCCGCCGGCGCCCTCCTCGGGGACGCTTTCATCCACCTCCTCCCGGAAGCCGTGGAAGCCGGATTCTCCGCAGAGATTTCCCTCTACATACTTTCCGGGATCATAGCGTCCTTTGCCGTGGAGAAGATAGTCCGGTGGAGGCACTGTCACGTCCCTATATCCAAGTCCCATCCACACCCGTTCGCTTACATGAATCTTTTCGGCGACACGGTGCACAATTTCATCGATGGGCTCATAATAGGCGCGTCCTATCTTGCCAGCATACCGGCAGGAATCGCGACTACCATTGCCGTCGTCTTCCACGAGATACCCCAGGAAATAGGGGACTTCAGCGTGCTCCTCCACGGCGGCTTCACGAAGAAAAAGGCCGTGGCGCTCAATTTCATAGTCGCGCTTACGGCAGTCCTCGGGGCTGCGGTCGCGCTGTTCTTCGGCTCCCTCACCGGAGGTTCGATAACTTTCCTAGTATCATTCGCCGCCGGAGGATTCGTCTACATCGCGGCCGCCGACCTGATACCGGAACTCCACAAGAAGATATCGGTTAAAAGTTCCATACTGGAGATAATAGTCATAACGACAGGCATATTCGTCATGTACGGCCTGCTTTTCCTGAAGTGAAGAGTAATAAAGGCTCCGCATTAACGTATTCCAATGGAAATAGGCTCAAGGACAATCGGCATAATAGCAACGCTTGCCGCCGGAGCCATACTGTTCTTCCTGCTGAACCAGCCTGTCCTCATAACGGCATACGTGCTGCTGTGGATAGACAAGGTTGCCATAGGCTCCCTGAGGATATTGAGGAGGTTCGGAATAGAGCTTGCGACGATATCGACCATAGCCGTGAGCTTCTTCTACGGGCCGGTTGCGGCCTTCGCGTTCGGCATAATAACAATACCGCTCCTGCACAACGTGAAGTTCATGTTCGTCTCCGGGGACGACGACTGGCCGCCTTTTGTCCCGACGCCATACGGCATTATAGACGTGATAGGAGGCTCCCTGGCTTTTTACCTGAAGGATTTCGGATTCTTCGCGGCCGTCGTTATGATACTGATATTGAAATACGTCCTCTACGCCCTTGCCGACAGGACGATGCACGGAAGGCCTGTCGACATACTGTCGCCTGCGATGAACATGACGCTTCATATAATAGTATTCATACCGCTGGCGCGTTCCGTGTTCGGAATATGATACTTGGCAGTGACTAAAATCCAGCAGAACAAACTTATTATATAGGCCGGCAAATTATATCTGTGGTCTTATGAAAAATACCGCATTAATGGCATTGGCTATCTTTGCCGTGGTTGTCGTCTCCAACGGAAGCGCCGTGACGAGCGAGACAAATATAGGCATGGATACGGCTTCTATCATAACCTCGGTTACATCTTACCTGATAAAGATGTTCATGACAGGAGCGGGCATAGTGGTTTAGGTCTTCCTGTACTTCTCCACCGTTTCCTTTATCTTTTTTCTCTCCGCATCGGAAGGCTTGCTGATGTTTTCGCTCATCTTCCAGTACATGCCGTTGTGGTATGCTATCGGTTCCTCATCCCCGGCACTAACGAAAAGAGCTTCGCCGACAAGCATAAGATGGTCGCCGATTTCCATTTCCCTTGCAAGCCTGCATTCGGCATTCATCGCGGCGCCTGAAACCATGGGCGCCTTTATCTTGCGCGCCTTGTGGAACTTGAAACCAATCTCCTTAAGCGCCCCTATCTTGTCATGCTCGCTTCCGCTGTATCCGCCGGCCACGCTTGAAAGAACGTTCTGGCCGGCCGCGCACAGGCTGACGCCGAATTCCTTCGTCTTTCTTATGTTCGCCGCGGTTGCGCTGCCAGAGCCTATGCATATCGCGATCAGCGGCGGCTCGTATGAAACATGATGAGTCCACTCGCATGCCATGATATTGGGGCCGCCCGGGCCGTCGCTTGTTATGAGACCTACGTTGGTGATGAATTTCCGCGCTGCATCGCTTCCCCATTTCAAGTCCATATTATCATCTCCATCATGCTCTCGGCGGGATTTGAACCCGCGTCCTCGCCGAACTCCAGTTTTCCGCAAGCGCTTTTGCGCCGAAGGCGGAAAAGGGCTTTGAGAGGGCGATATCCTAGCGGCATTAAATTCGCAAGCGAATTTAGATGACCGGGCTAGACTACGAGAGCTTTGATTTTAATCTTGAAGGCAAGTGTTTAAAGGCTTCATACAATGCCGGAAAATGGAGCAAAGAGAAGTCTGGAACAGGCTGGCGCCTGAATGGAGAAGGCTCCGTCCTCATGCAAGCAGGGATGCAGAGGAGTTCCTTGACGGCATGAAAGGCCTCATCCTTGATGCGGGCTGCGGCGCCGGAAGAAACCTGGTGAAAGGCAAGAAGTATGTCGCATTCGATTTCGCCGAAAAGCAGGCGGAATTCGCGAAGGAAAAGGCGGAAAGGGACGGAACAGACGCATCTGTCGCCGTGGCAGCCGCCTTTGAGCTGCCTTTCAGGGACAATTCATTCGATTCGGTCCTTCTCTCGAACGTGCTCCATACCATGGAAGGGGAAGACAGGGAAAAATGCCTGAAGGAGATTGCAAGGGTTATGAAGCCCCATGCGAAAGCCTTCATAAGCGTCTGGAACAAGAGGCAGCCCAGGTTCTTCCTCAGTCCGAAAGAGGACATGATATCGTGGAAGGTCGGCGACACCGAAGTCATGCGATATTATCACTTCTTCACCGGAAACGAGCTCAAAAAGACGGTTGAAAGAAACGGCCTGAAAGTGCTTCGAATTTATGGCAGCAGGAAGAAGGCACTTAAATTATTCTCCATGGATATTATTGTGATAGCGGAGAAAGCGGGGGTACCCAAGCGGTCTACGGGGCTAGATGCGCTATTTGCAGGCCATGCTTAGGACCTAGTGGCTTAGGGACTGAGCGCCTCCGGCGCTCTATCGGGCAATGCCTTCGTCGGTTCGAATCCGGCCTCCCGCATGAGTTAAATTCTTGATATTAAAAGTATTATATAAAGCGGGGATACCCAAGACACCTTTACAACTTTTCAAAAAAGTTGTATCAAAACGATAAGGTGTGGGAATCTGGTCAAGCCCTTTTTGACTCGCGCATCCGCAAAGAAACGAAGTTTCTTTGAGATCTCAGAAAGCTTCGCTTTCTGCAGAAAAAGCGCTTGCGGAAAGACTCCAGAATAAGGGGATAGGTTCAGAGCCTATTGGCTTAGTGCCTTCGCCGGTTCGAAAGCTTTGCGGGTCCGCTCGCAGGCCGATTTTCCGGCTCCCCGCATCAAGATTTTGGTTTTTTTGAAAAGACAAAAAGTATATATACGGCATTTTTGCATATATTTCTAATGAAAATGCATTTGATAAAATGCATTATTGTTTTCTTACTGCTTGCTGTGTCGATTTCCTATGCGCAGACTGTTGACACGATAATAGTCGTGAACGGCGGCGACAAGAGCACGATAGACGCCGCTATAGCCGCCTCTATATCGTACGACACCGGAATTCCTGTCCTCTACACAGACTACAAGGACGCGAGCGTTGACATTGTCAGGGAGTTGCAGTCGGGAGAATACAAGGACGTCACGAATGTGGTTATCATAGGCGGGCCGGCGGTGGTTTCCGACAGCGCGCAGGATTCCCTCGAGGCCGTAGGCGAGACTTCAGGGTTTGACGTGACAAGGATTGCCGGAGCCACCGGTACAGGCACGGCTGTAGAGGCAATAAAATATTTCTACGGTCCCGGCGTGCTTGACGAAGTAACTCTCGTGAAGTACAGCGGCGATTATGACAAGGCGTACGGCGACGAGCTGGCACTTTCAGCCCAGCTCGGGAAGCCGATAATACCCATACCAGAGGACATTGAAGGGCTTCCGGCGGACGTTGCGGACATGATGGACAGGAACGTGATAGACAGGATAAATATCATAGGCGATTTCGCCGCTGACAATGAAATAAAGAGCGACCTGTCGGAGCTCAAGATCAAGATTGACAGCGAGATAGACGGCGACAGGCAGGAGATCGAGCAGAAGCTTGAAATCGAGGTCGAGAACAAGGTCAAGCCAGGAGACAACATAATTTTCGTGAAAGAGGGCGAGGTGGCGCCAATACTTCCTAATCATGAAGTATTCTTTTACAAGGATGAAAACAATGACAATATAGATGATGACACGGGCTCTGCGCTGGATGCCATAGGACGCGGCCTTGTAGACAAGCTGGAGAAGCAGGGCAAAAACATAGAAGGATGCAAGTTCTTCAGTGATGACAGCGGCGTGCAGGAGAAATTCAGGCAGGAGATGGAGAAAGCGGGCATAAAAACTGCAATAGGCAAGCCTGACGACTCGGCTGGGACTGCTGTGCGTTTCGCCAAGCAGGAAGCGGAGGGCATCAAGCAATACTACGAAAAAAGGGATGAAGCCCTGAAGAAGCAGTTTGAGGATCACAAAGAGCTGTTCGAACAGAAGCTTGGGGATACGACAGAACAGTTCAAGGCATTCTACATCGCTGAAAAGGACAGGCTTTCGCCGGAAGCGCTCGAGATAGGCGCGAAGATAATAGACGAGAGCAATAAGGGCGACGCAAGGGCACAGTGGGGGTTGATGCAGGCGTTCGCCAACGCCCACAGGTACGACGCATATGCGAAATGCGACTCGCAGTGCATGCAGCAGCAGATACAGTTAGAGAAGGCAGGCGTTGATGAGAAGCTTGAAACTCTCGTTGGAGCGGACAGAGCAAGGGAGGTCGCCAACCTTGACGCCGGAAAGAAGCTCGGCCTTTTCAAGTCAAAGGACTTCGTAGCGCCAGGGGAAGAGGAGAAATTCAGGCAGGAAATGCAGGCTGTCTGGGAATCCGGCAAGGATCCGCATGAAATATACAAGAAATATGTCGAAGAAAATACGGACAAGGCCCATAATATATACGTGGAGAGGGCGAAGGAGGAGTATACGGTATTGAAGACCGGCGAAGACCCGTCGAAATGGACGCCGGAGCAGATAAAAGCGAAGTACGAGGAAAGGCTGTCGCACGAGAGCGACGCACAGCTTTCAGGGCTGATAAAGCCGGAGGAGTACGCGGATCCGACGAAGAGAGCCGAGGTTTACAGGACAATAGAGAATGTAGACAAGACGCTGGAAGCCAGGGGGGTAAAGGACACACACTACCTGACTCCCGACGAATGGAAGAGTGCGTATGCCACTTACAAATCCGATGGCACCATATCCGATGCGGACGCAAAGCAGTATGAGGCTGCTGTCACGGCATACAAGACATACGAGATGTCGCATTACGGCGAGTATGCAGAGCCTGTCGGCGGGAAATACGACGCGAAGACAGGGCAGTTCAGCTATGTGGACCCAGTGACAAACTCGTACGTCGGAGGCGCCTATGATACGGCAAAGGGAACTTACACTTACACGAACGAGCAGGGCGAGCTCGTGCAGGCGACGAAATACGGCCATGTGTCCGAATACACGAAGGACAGCCTGCCTACCGGATACAAGTATGACGAGAAGGCCGGAACATATTCATACGGCAAAACCGTATACACGCCTCCTGTGACAGGCGGCGAATACAACAGAGATGCGGGCGTATATGCGGGCGGCACCTATAGTCATGTAGACTCATCCGGGCATGAATATACATACGTGCCTCCGACAGGCGCTGCAGGATATTCAGGCGGTTACATACCTCCCGGCTCGACCTACACTTACACTGACCCGGCAACAGGGCAGAGCCACACATCCACCAGCGAGAGCACCACTTACACCAACCCGACAACCGGCCAGACATATACTGAAGGCAGCTACACAGGCGGCACATACACAAGCACCGGCGGCACAGGAACCGGCGATACAGGCGGCTTCACGCAGACATACACAGGAGGAACTACCGGAGGCACGACTGGAGGAACTTCAACAGGCGGCAGCACCGGAGGTTATACAGGCGGAGGAGATTCCGGAGGTTACAGCGCCCCATCAGGTGGGGACAGCGGAGGCTCAACTGGAGGCTATACTGCTCCTTCCGGCGGCGACACTGGTGGCAGTCATTAAATCTTTTTATGTGCAAAAAGCGAAGCTTTTTGACATCTCAGAAACATCAAAGATGTTTCTGCAGAGATAGTGGAGTATTAACGTCTTTGATCATCTGCAAAGAGTATGAATACTATTTCATAAAATTAAAACTGCATCAGATTATAGTTAACCAAGTAAAGAATCCGGATATTATAACTTGGTTTACTATCTGCAAAAGACAGAGTCTTTTGAGATGCCAAAAACCTTTGGTTTTTGTGCATATGTGACCAACTTGTGTAATACCCAAATATTAAGTTGGTCAGCTATAACAGCTCCCTGCACTCCTTTTCACTTTTATATCGGACAAGACAATTATAATCCATGCCGTTCACCAAGTTCTTCAGTGACATAAGAATGAAAGATGTCCCTCTGGTAGGAGGAAAGACGGCCTCGCTCGGCGAGATGTATTCCGCAGGATTGCCCGTGCCCGACGGGTTCGCAGTGACGGCCGAAGCCTACAAATATTTCATAAAGGAGAACGAGCTTGACGGGAAAATCCGCGGCATCATCAAGGACAGAGAGAAAAACATACGCGGACTGAAGAAGGCCGGAAGTGAAATAAGGTTTTTGATACGGAATGCCAGGATGCCAAGCAATCTGGAAAGGGAGATAGCCGGTTCTTTCCGGGAACTCGGCGCGAAATACGTCGCCGTCAGGAGCAGCGCGACTGCCGAGGATTTGCCGAGTATATCTGAAAATGAATATGTTTTTGTAAAATTAAATGATAAGCCATTCTTTGGAAAAATGAAAGAATTGGTTGATAGGACAGGACCAGAAGACAATATATATGTTCCGTCTATGAATAACTGCAGGATAGAATGGAAAAAAGCATCTCATATATATAAGCATAAAGCAGATGGAGAAAAGCTTTTCAAGATAACCACAAAAACCGGACGAGAAATAACGATATCTCCAAATCACTCATTAATAGCACTTAATGAGGGCACTCTTCAGCCTAGGGTCATTAAAATAGAAGAAATAACTCAGAATACAAAGATACCTGTTATAAGAAACATACCAATTTCAGAGGAAATAGACTCTATAGATATTTTAGACTACATCAGCAACACGGATATTGTTGAGTATAATGATAAAGTAATGATAAAAAACAATTCATCTAATTGGAAAATACAGCAAGGATTGCCCAGGAATATTAAAATTTCAAAAGATTTTGCCTATTTTCTAGGCGTATATACAGCAGAAGGGACCACGTATAAAAATAGCTGTATTGTTACGAATTCAAGTAATGACATTATGCACAGAGTAAAGGAATTTATACAGTGTCTAGGGATAAATACAGAAGTCAAAATAAATAAAAATTCTTTGAGAAGTTATTGCAAGGTTTTAGCTAGACTTCTAAATGAAAACTGCAGTATTCATAATCCAGAAATTATTGGAAAAGGTAGAACATGTGGAACTAAACAAGTACCGATTTTTATTTTCTCTTCTTCACGGGAAGTTATTGGAGAATATTTAAGAGGATGTTTTGATGGAGATGGCACAGTCGGAGCTTCTATTAGTTACACAACAACATCAGAAAAATTAGTAGCAGGAATATCTATACTATTAGAATTGATTAATATAAGATTCTATATATCAAAAAAGAGAAATGCATTTTCTATAACATTACCACTTGCAGAACTCAGCAATTTCAAAAAAAACATAGGATTTTCCCATGAGAAAAAATCTGATAGGCTAGATAAATTAATACAAAAATATAATTCATCTGAAAGGCATTTTGAATTCAAAAATTCGATAAAATTATCAAATAGCATCGCTAGAACTGTTAGAGAGCATATAGAGAAAGGGTTTGAAAAACAATTAATAGTATCTGATTTTTGCCCTTTGTGTGAAAATTCTATAAATAAGAGCAGTAAATATAGAAACATGTTGAGATTTTACTGCAAAGAATGTAAAAGGTCTTTTTATGAAAATCAAATATTGAAAAAAGAGATTAAAAAGTATGTTAATTATGACGATAAAGGAAGATTCTTGAAAAACTCTATACCATGGAACAAATCAATAAACACATATCCGAGATATGGAGCGACGAGGTTAAAGGAGATATTCAATACCCAGGGAATTCTGGAACTATCAAAGATATTTGATGATAGTATAGTCTGGGATGAAATAATAAAGATTGAGGAGGTTATGTACGACTCTTGGGTATATGATTTTACTGTTCCGGAAACCGAAAATTTTGCGGCAGGATTAGGCGGAATAATCACTCATAATTCAGCATCTTTTGCCGGCCAGCAGGAAAGCTTCCTCAACGTCACAGGGCACGACCTCATCTATAGGATAAAGGAATGCTTCGCCTCGCTCTTCACCGACAGGGCCATATCCTACAGGGAGGACAAGGGATTCGACCACTTCAAGGTCTTCCTCAGTGTCGCCGTCCAGAAGCA
>JACPAH010000037.1 GCA_016180925.1 Candidatus Aenigmatarchaeota archaeon | reverse complement strand
CATTTCGCCGGCGTCAAGGCTCTTGCCGTCCATATAATAGCTTCCGTCTGAAAAAAATTCCGACGCGGCCGCGTCCAGCGCTATCTTTACTTTGTGCCCGGACTCCTCTATGGACTTCGACACAAGCTCCAGGGCGCTTTCCGTGTTATCGAGCGGGGGCGCGAATCCGCCTTCATCGCCGACATTTATTCCGTTATTCCCGTACTTCTCCATGATAATTTCCCTTAGCGCGTGGTAAATCTCGCTCCCAATGCGCAGCGCATCGGAGAATTTCTTCGCCCCCGAAGGGACTACCATGAATTCCTGCATGGAAAGGCCGTTCCCCGCGTGCTTCCCGCCCTCAAGCACGTTCATGAAAGGAAGAGGCATGACGTACCTGCCGCCGTAAAGATTCCGTATCGTCTCATACACATCGCCCTGCGCGGCGCAGAACGCCATTGACATGCCGAGGATTGCGTTGGCCCCGAGCCTTGATTTGTTCCGCGTGCCATCGAGCTTGACCATCAGCCCGTCGAGTTCCGCCTGCGTGAAAGATTTGCCTGCCACCTTTTTCGATATCACCTTGTTGACGTTTGATACAGCTGTTTGGACGCCTTTTCCCATATAACGGGAGCCGCCGTCCCTCAGTTCGAGCGCCTCGTAAGTGCCGGCCGACACTCCGGATGGCACAATGGTCCTGGCGCCGTTCACCTCGACCTCCACCGCAGGGTTCCCCCTCGAATCCAGGACTTCCCTTGCGTGACCACAACTCTGCAGAAACATCCTTAGATGTTTCTGAGATGTCAAAAACCAAAGGTTTTTGCACATTCAGTTGTGGGATAAACACAAAGAGGCTTCTGAGATGACAAAGATAGAGGAAACTGCCGTCTGTTGAATGGAATTCCTTAGAATTCCATTAACATCCCAAAGGAACTTCGTTCCTTTGAGGATTTAGACGGCAGATTATTACTATCTTTGCTCATTAGGCTTTTTTTTCCTCTTCTTCTCCACTGTTTCCATGAAATTCTTTTCCATCTCCTCCGCCCCCCTGACAATCCTGTCGCTTGCCATCTCCCTTCCCCTCTCCATCTCCTCAAGCTTTTCCTCGACGGCCACGGCCGTCTCCTTCAGCTCCTTCTCTATGCTTTCCGCTATGCTGCCGACCTTTTTTGCCGTGGTTCTCGCACCGCTCTTCATGTACAGCATCTGGTTTATGCCGCCGTGCAAACCGGTACGGAACATTTCCTGCGCAACCTCCGCAGTCTTTGCCTTTTCCCTTTTCTCCACGATTTCCTCCAGGAATTTCCAGAACAGAAGTCCCCCTGCCAGGCGCAGCATAAACGAAACTATGAAGACCGCCTTCAGGCCCTCGAACCCGAGCAGCTCCCCGCCTGTCCCCGTCATATAGTCCGCATAAATGCCGCCCGCTATAGGCGCCGTTATCGCCGCCGCTCCCATGACAACCCAGAAAATTGCGGCATAAGTGGGCCTCAACTCCCTTGGACTTGTTTCGAGCATGTAATTGAACAGCGCGAGGTCGGCGGCAGCCCACGCGATTCCGTTTATTATGTTGACAATGATTATTTGCTCAGGCGACGTTGCGAGCGCCCAGCCAAGAGGCGTCAGCGACGTGCCTATGCATCCTATGATGAGCACGGGCCTGTGGCCAAAAATGTCCGACACTTTTCCCACCGAGCCCCGCGCCATGATGCCGGCTATGGTCGATGCGGCGGCTGTTATGGATATCCATATGTAAGCGGCGTGCATGTTGCTTATCAGGTCCACTATCATGAAGGGCGCGCCGAACATGACGCCGAACCTGAATATGAAATAAATCACCATGAATTTCCTGAACCGCCTGTTTCCGAGCGGCTTCCTGAGGTTTTCGCCGAATCTCGTCCTCAGTGCCGAATACGGCGGCTCGGGTATCTTTGTCAGAAACACCGACGACAGGATGCCGCAGGCAGTTCCCATGACGAAAATGATTGCAAAGCCTGCCGTGCCTTCAGGAAACACTCCCAGAATCAGGCCGGCAGACATGGTCGCGACAAGTCCTGCAAAAGCCGTGGCGCGGTTCCTGTTGCTGAAATATCTCCCCCTTATCTCGTCCGGCACTATGTCCGCCATCCACGACGCCCATGCGGGCCCGGTAAACGCGCCGAGCATCGCCGAAAGCGACACGAGTATGATAAGGATGTTGAGCTCCGGAAAGATGAAAGGCAGGAAGGCTATAGGAAGCCACATCAGCCTTGAGACGGTCGCCGTAAATATAACTATCTTCTTCCTTTGACCCGTCTTCTCGACAGCCCATGCCGCGGTGAACTGGTTTGCAGTCCACAATACCTGCGGCGCGGCCGAGAGGAGCCCTATCACGAGGTTTCCGGCGCCCAGCGCGAGCGCAAACGCGGAGACGAATGCCGACGTGAACGCATCCATCGCCGACGCGAACATGCCGTCGTAAACCGAGTATTTCATCCCTTTCTGGATGTCTATTTTCTGCTCCATCGCTACCATGTATGGATTATGGATAGAGTTTATATTTGTTTCGAGAAAATTCACTAGCGCTTTTTCACTTCGATGTCGAACCGCATCTTCCATATCCTCGGCCCGTACGGCAGGACTTTTCTGGACTCGGAAACGGACGCGCCGAAGCCGAGCGACCTCACGGCCTTCAGCGCCCTTTCCTTCATCTCTCCTTCAGACTTTTCATCGGCGAAGCAGTAGAAGTGTATAACTCCCTTCTTCTTCAGGCACAGTGCGGCATCCTGCAGGTATTCCACACCGCTCTCCGGCAATGGCATGACGACCCTGTCGCATTTCCCATGAAACCTCGCGGATTCGTGCCGCGCATCGCCGAAAACCGTTTCCACGCTGTCAAGCCTGTTCAGGCGGGCGTTCTCCCTTGCATAATAGACTGCTTTGTCGTTGAGCTCTATTCCTATAACTTTCCTGGCCTTCGATTTCTTCGCTATTACGACCTGGAAAGGGCCGACGCCGGAGAAGAATACCATGATGCTCTCGCCTTTCTTCACTTTCCCGGCTATACGCAGGCGCTCCGCGGACTCCCGCTGCGAGAAGTAGCATGTCTGCGGGTCCACGAGGAAGCGGCACCCGGACTCCACGTGCATGACCTCGGTATCGGGATCGCCTGCAACAAGCTCGTATTCTCGGTTGCGAAAAACCCCTTTGCGGGCCGACATGCGCATGAGGACGCTCCTGACGCTCTTGTGCTTCCTCATCAAGGCTTCTGCTATGAGAAGCTTCTTCCCCTTCAATGAATCGGGGATGTCGATTATCGCCACGGACTTCTCCCTGTTTCCGAGTATGTCGAACGACGAGGGCACCATTGACAGTTCCTTCATGCTGAGCAGCCCGTGCAGTTCCTTCCTCAATGTCATATATGAAAACAAATATCTTCCCATCCTTTAAAATCAATTTGTTTTCAATATGCCAAACAGGAAATAGGGTGAAAAAATTGTTTCCTGTTTGAGCATAATAGGTTTTTATTTGTTGGAGATAAATAAGGCTTTGATGATAATAGCGATCGCCGGCCTCATAGGCTCAGGCAAGGATGAGGTGGCCGGATACATATCGCGGAAGCACGGCTACTACGTCATAGACTATGCCGACATCCTGAGGGGCATATGCAGGGATGAGGGGCTTGAAGTTACGAGGGACAACCTGCAGAACCTCAGGGTAAAATACGGGAACACGTTTCTTGCTGAAGCCGCCGTGAAGAAGGCAAAAGAGTCCGGCAAAAAGAATATAATATTAACCCCCATAAGGCGCTCCGAGGATTTCACCATACCGGAGAAAGAATTTCCAGGCATAATGATGATACTGGTTGAGGCCCCCGAAAGGGTGAGATTCGAGAGGCTGAAGTTGAGGAAAAGGGAAAACTATCCGAAGGATTTCGCGGAATTCCAGCGGCAGGAAAGCAGGGAATTCTCAATATACGACTTCGACAAAACGTTTTCATACGCTAAATACAAGATAGCAAACAACGGCTCCGTGGAGGAGCTGCATTCCAGCATCGACAGAATAATGGAGGAGATGAGATGAACATCCTCAAAAAACGAAGTTTTGTGCAAAAGAACTCTATTCCTTTGACATCTCAGAGGAATTCAGACAATTCCTCTGCAGATTTGGGATATCAAAGGAGTAAAACTCCTTTGCATATCATAATAATGGGCCCCCAGGGCTCCGGGAAAGGGACGCAGGCCAAGATGCTTGAGGAACGCCTTGGCGTGCATCATGTTTCGAGCGGCGACGTGCTGCGCGAGATGGCCCAAAAGGATGAAAGGATAAAGCTTGCCCTTGAAACGGGCGAGCTCCTGCCGGATGACGTCATAATCCGAA